>JAQUQY010000007.1 GCA_028715865.1 Syntrophales bacterium | reverse complement strand
GCCGTATCCCTGGGAACCGATGGAAGCACCGTCGACGTGTCCTGCTTTATCCCCTGTGGACCGCAGCCGGGATTAAGGCGGGATCAATAAAGAAACGGTTCAACAAAAGCAAAGGCAGCTTCGGGTTTTCTGATAAGCCTGGCTGGATAGCTTCACGGAATTCGCCGGCCCCTTTCCAGAATATCACTTATCACAATCTTTACATTGCCTTTCATTACATTCTGTGTTATCTGGTTTTGCCTGTAATTCAAGGGAGTACCAGAGCATGACCCTTATCACCTCCCTTCGGGGGTTCAAAGACATTCTGCCCGACGAAACGGTCGCCTGGCGGCAAGTTGAAACGAGAGCGAGGCTGATTTTCGCCCGTTTCGGCCTGCGGGAAATACGAGTTCCAATACTCGAAAAAACGGAGCTTTTCAGTCGGGGCATCGGCGACGCCACCGATATCGTTGAAAAGGAAATGTACACTTTCACAGACCGCGGTGGCGATTCCCTCACCATGCGTCCCGAGGCCACGGCCTCGGTAATCCGATCCTACCTTGAACACGGCATGTATCAGTCGGAATCCGTCTCTAAACTCTACACCATGGGCCCCATGTTCCGGCGAGAACGCCCCCAGAAAGGGCGATACCGCCAATTTCATCAGATAAACGTGGAATTTCTCGGCTCAGAGGACCCCAGGCTTGACGGTGAACTTCTTTTTATGCTCGTTTTTTTTCTGGAGGATCTCGGACTACCGGATTTGCGCCTTGAAATCAATTCCCTCGGCTGCCCGGCCTGCCGGCCCGCCTTCAAGGAACGTGTGCGGGAATTTCTGGATAGCAGCAAGGGAAGGCTCTGCGAAGACTGCCGGCGCCGCCTGGACAACAATCCCCTTCGTGTCTTTGACTGCAAGAACGAGGGATGCCGGATCCTCATTGACGGAGCGCCGGCAATTCTTGATTCACTTTGCGGCGAATGCGAAGATCATTTCACACGGCTTCGCGGGTATCTGAAAGCTCTTGGCGTGGATTACGTCATCAACGGAATGATGGTTCGGGGACTTGACTACTACCGCAGAACAGCCTTCGAAGTAACCACCACATCCCTGGGATCCCAGAACGCGGTTGCCGGAGGCGGCAGGTACGATGGTCTGACGGAACAGCTCGGAGGACCCGATATTCCGGGGATAGGTTTCGCCATCGGCATGGAAAGGCTGATATCGCTCATTCCCGACAGTAACCTGGGGCTTAATGAATCGCCGCTTCTCTACATCGCCACTCTGGGAGAGGACGCCCTTGATTTCTCTTACCTTCTTTCCATTTCCCTGAAGAAAGAAGGTATCACCACGGAAATTGATTTTTCCGACAGGGGACTGAAGAGCCAGATGAAGCGTTCAAACAGGCTTGGATGCCGATTTACCCTCATCATAGGCGAAAACGAAATGACCCTGAAGAAGGCGGAACTGCGGGACATGAAAGAGGGAACCCAGCGGTCCCTGTCCCTGGAAAATCCGGCGGAGCTGGCCCTTGAATTGAGTCGTCTCGCAGCGACGGCTGACAATGATCCCGGAAACAACAATATCAGAAATAATAATTGATACCATAGAGGCGCGCTTCAAACCGGACAGTGTTACCCCCGGAGGGCGCGAGACGGACCGGTGCTTCAACATCAAGGAAAGACAAGAGGTAGCGAATAGTGACAGTTTTCATGACAGAGAAGAAAAGGACCCATTACTGTGGGGATTTGAAGGCTTCCCACGTGGGAGAAACGGTTACTCTCATGGGCTGGACACATCGACGCAGGGATCACGGAGGCGTCATTTTTGTCGATCTGCGCGACCGCGACGGCATTACGCAGATTGTCTTCAATCCGGAAATAGCGCCGAAAGCTCACGAGGAAGCCCACAAAATTAGAAGCGAATACGTTCTTGCAGTAAGGGGAAAAGTGCGGAATCGCCTTGAAGGAATGGAAAACCCTCAGCTCAAAACCGGCGCCATCGAAGTGATGGTCGAGGAGCTTGAAATACTGAATGAATCCAGGACGCCCCCCTTCGTACTCGATGCCGACTCCGAAATATCGGAGGCGATCAGGCTCAAGTATCGTTACCTGGACCTGCGCAGGCAAAGTATTCAGAAAAACCTGATCCTGAGAAACACTGTCGCCTCGGCGGCCCGGGCCTACCTCCAGGACCATGGTTTTATAGACGTGGAAACTCCATTCCTCACCAAAAGCACCCCGGAAGGAGCCCGGGACTATCTCGTACCCAGCCGGATCAGCCCCGGCATGTTTTACGCACTGCCCCAGTCGCCCCAGCTTTTCAAACAGCTTCTCATGATATCCGGCTTCGACCGTTACTACCAGATCGTCAAGTGTTTCCGGGACGAAGATCTCCGGGCTGACCGCCAGCCGGAATTCACACAGATCGACATGGAGCTTTCCTTCATGTCCGAAGAGGACATCATGGACATCATGGAGGGGCTCATGGCCCATATATTCAAAGCTGGAATCGGGGCTGAACTGGAAAGGCCTTTCCAGCGCCTGAAATGGGCGGAGTCCATTGAGCGCTACGGCCGGGATAATCCCGACACACGCTTCGGCCTTGAGCTACGGGACGTTACGGACCTTGTAAAAAGTTGCGGCTTCAAGGTTTTCGCCGAAGCCGCTTCACGGGGGGGCATCGTTAAGGCTCTAAGGCTCGAGGACGGCAAAAGGCTGTCCCGGAAAGACCTGGACGAATTGCCGAACTATGTGAGCGACTTTGGCGCGAAAGGTCTCGCCTGGGCGCGGGTGAATGAAAATGACTGGACATCGCCTATCTTCAAGTTTCTGACGCCCGCGGAAGTTAATGCCATTAACGAACGCATGGAGGCCGCGCCGGGAGACCTGATATTCTTCGTTGCCGATGTTCCCGGGGTAGTTAACGACGCCCTCGGCAGCCTCAGGATTCGCCTGGCCCGGAAGCTCGGCCTCATCAGGGCCGGCGACTTATCTTTCACCTGGGTCACAGGATTTCCCATGTTCGAATACAGTGACACGGAAAAGCGTTTCATTGCGACTCATCATCCCTTCACGGCGCCTGTTGAGGATGACATCCCACTGCTCCTCACTGATCCTGGCCGGGTACGAGCCCGCGCCTACGACCTGGTTCTCAACGGCTCGGAAATCGGCGGCGGAAGCATCAGGATTCACAGGAGCGACGTGCAATCAACGGTATTCAAGGCACTGGAGCTGGGAGAAGACGAAGTACGCAGCAAGTTTGGTTTTCTCATCGACGCCCTGGAATACGGCACACCCCCACACGGCGGTATTGCCTTCGGGCTGGACCGGATTATAATGCTCATGGCCGGCGCCGAATCAATAAGGGACGTCATCGCCTTCCCCAAGACCCAGAAAGCCACGTGCCTCCTCACCGACGCCCCGTCGCCCGCAACCATGGAACAGCTAATGGAACTTTCCCTTAAAGTGATCAAGGAATGATGACTTAGTAAAAAGTTACCGGATGGCGTTGCATCCGGCATAATAACCGGATGCTTCGTTGGGCTTCATCCTTCGTCACTGCGACGCACCATTGGTGCGACTCATTCCTCATGATTCGCCCGCCTTGCCCGCGGACCTTTTTACGAAGCCATCGGATTCGATCCTGATTTCCCGGGAAATCAGGATTCGATGGCTCCAGCGACTTTTTACGGGACCATCAAGGAATAGAAATGCAATTTTTTTATTCATTCGATGAGCCACTGCTCGAAGGGCTTTTCACCCCTCGTCAACTCGGCGGGCGCAAGTTCGTCAATGAATCGCGACGGGGCACAGCGACGGCCCCAGCCGCCGCGGCTTCCTTCCATGAAGGTGTGGCAGAGATAGAGCTGGTCCTTCGCCCGTGTGGCAGCCACATAAAAAAGTCGCCTTTCTTCATCAACGCCGCCCGGCTCCCGGGTTGCCCTCTCCAGAGGCATGGAGCCCTCTGAACAGCGAATCACGAAAACAGCAGACCATTCAAGTCCCTTGGCCTGGTGTATTGTACTCAGGACTACTTTCGGCTCAACCCTGTCCCTTCGGTGGAATGAATCGTCGTCCTCGGCGAGACTTGTCATGAGTGCCAGATCGCTAAGGAAGGCATCCATGGACTCGAACTGCCTTGAAAAGGCGGCCAACTGTCTCAGGTCTTCCTCACGGGCCTGGTGATTATCATATCGTTCCCGCAGATATTCCCCATATCCTTCAGCAATTATCGTCTCTATAACATCCGCGGGCCAGCCGCTTCCGGCAGTCTCGAACATGCTTTCAAGTGTGGCCCGGGCTCCCCTCAATCCCGGTTCAGCCGCCTTCGACAAGGCTTCGGATATTTCCCCGGCAAAGATTTGCCGCCGGGGATCGTGACTGCGGGAAATGATTTTCCAGATTGATTCGGCCCGCGCCTTCCCGATCCCGCCGTAAAGCCCGAGAAGGCGCTTCCATGCAATTTCGTCGAAGGGATTAACGGCAATCCGCATGAAGGCGGTTACATCCTTTATGTGGGCCTGCTCGAAAAATCTTATCCCCGACCTTACCACGAAGGGAATTCCCCTCCTGACCAGTTCCATCTGAAGCTCCATGGAATGAAAGTGAGCCCTGTAGAGGACAGCTATTTCGTCGAGAGGCGTACCTTCATCCGCAATTTCCAGGATTCGCTGAGATACGAAATCAGCCTGCTGCATTCCGTCATACAGGGGGGCGAAGACAGGCCGTATATTCCCCTTCCTGACAGCACGAAGCTCCTTCCGGTACTGTTTCCGGTTATTCACTATGGATAGATTGGCCAGTTTCAGGATTGGCGGCGTGCTTCGGTAATTGGTCTCCAGTTTGAAGACACGGGCATCGCTGTAAGTTTCGGGAAAGGTGATAATATTTGTGAAGTCTGCCCCCCGGAAGGAATAGATGCTTTGCGAATCGTCGCCGACTACCATTATGTTCCTGTGATGTGAAGCAAGCAGGTTCAGTATCTCCGCCTGAATAACGTTGGTATCCTGATATTCGTCAACAAGGATATGCTCGAATTTCCGGGCATATTCATCACGAATGCCCTCATTCTCCGCCAGGAGTACACGCCATTTGACCAGGAGATCGTCAAAGTCCATGACATTAAGTTCCTGTTTCCGGATGCGGTATCGAAAGGCGACCTTGAGAATGTCCGTCATGAAGGGAACAGCCCCCGCATAACGTTTCCGGACAACTTCATCCGGGGGAGTCTCCGTGTTGGCTGCCAGCGAGATTATGTCCAGAAGAACGGTTGCCTTTGGAAAACGATTGTTCCTGTTGGCAATTCCCGATTCGATAACAGCGGATCCCACGAGCTGCTGAGCGTCTTCCCGGTCCAGTATGGAGTAATTAGTCTCGTAGCCCACTAACCGGGCATGGCGCCTCAGAAGGCGGTTGCCGATATGATGAAAAGTTCCTCCCCACACAAAATCCGCCCTCTCACCCACCAGGCTTGCCACCCGCGACAGCATGGAACGGGCCGCCTTGTTCGTGAATGTGACAAGCAGAATCCTGTCAGGACTCACTCCCTGTTCGATGAGCCAGGCCGTACGATAGGTAAGAGCCCGGGTCTTTCCGCTTCCGGCGCCGGCAATTACGAGCAGGGGTCCGGGATCGGCTGTTACCACCTCGTACTGTTCCCTGTTGAGTTCCCCCCTGTAATCAATCATTGACTGCGCAGCGGCCCTATCCCTTCAGACTTTTCCTGATATCTTCCACGGTATCCCTGCTTTGGAGAGAACGGAAACTTCTGAGCAGGCCCTCTTTTTCATAAAAACCTATAAGAGGCGCCGTCATCGCGTTATAGGTATCCAGACGATTAAGAATGGCCTCCTCCGTTTCGTCATCCCTCTGAATCACGGGACTTCCGCACTTTGTGCAGGTATTGTCATCGGCGGGCGGGCTGCTCTTAATGTTGTAGATTTCCTGGCAGGAGGAGTTGGAACAGGTTCTGCGCGTTGTCAGTCTGTCCAGGACAACCTCCCGCGGAACATCGAGATTGGCTACGAAATCAAGGGAAATGGACAACTTCTCGAGGAGGTCCTTAAGCGCTTCCGCCTGGGGAATGGTTCTCGGGAAACCATCCATGATAAAGCCCTTGGCGCAGTCGGGTTCCCGCAGGCGTTCTTCCATGATTTTCATTATCAGTGAATCAGGAACCAGGTCACCCCTTTTCATGTATGCCTGGGCCTCCTTGCCGAGATCGCTGCCTTCCATGACGGCGGCCCTTAGAATATCCCCCGTGGAAATCTGAACGGATCCGTCAAATTCGGAAAGCAGTTTTGCCACAGTTCCCTTGCCGGCTCCCGGCGCGCCCAGTAATATTATTTTCATCTCTCTTTGCCTCCTGTGCGTGATAGAATTTTATATATTTCAATGACTCAAAAGGATAATCGCGGATTCGCGCAAAACTGTCGAAAGCGGATTGTTTTCAGGCTCTTTTTATGAGTGTGTCAGGATTGCCTTATAGGGGAAAGTGTATCGCCGGTCAAGAAAATTGATGTATACTGCTTCTCAAGGTCACCGCCAGGAGGGCATTTTTGATTACGTTCAGGGGATTCAATAGATTCAATATGAAAGGTTGTGGAGGGGCACGGTCCAATTATACGGAGCAATCGGCAGGGGGATGATGAAACCTTCACCCCCCTGCCTTAAATGCCGGCCTAGAAACTCCTGAATTCGTCGTCATCCAGGGGAATGGTCCGCTTTTGCTTGGCAGGCAGCCTCAAGCCGGGTTCCGGGAGGGCGGCTTTGCCCGTTTCTGAATTGCCGCCGGAGGCTTTTTCAGAGCGCGCCCTGCGGAAGCTCAAGGATCTCCGTGACCCCAACCCGTTGCCTCCGGAACCACCGGCCATGGCCACCAGTTCCTGAACCACTATCTTCATTTCTTCGGACTGCGCGTTCATTTCCTCGGCCGCGCTGGCAGACTCCTCCGCGTTGGCGGCGTTCTGCTGGGTCACTTTGTCCATCTCATGGACAGCCCTGTTGATCTGGTCTATGCCCTGGGACTGCTCCTCCGAAGCGGCGGCAATCTCATTAACCAGTTCGGCGACCTTTCCTGAAATCTCAACATTATCCTTGTAGCTCTGCTGTGTCAGTTCCGTCAGATCACTCCCCTTCCTCACGGCCTTGATTGTGTTCTCGATGAGATCGGAGGTATTCTTCGCCGCTTCGCCCGCGCGCATGGCCAGATTACGGACCTCGTCGGCCACGACGGCAAAGCCCGCCCCGGCCTCTCCGGCACGGGCCGCTTCAACGGCCGCGTTCAGAGCGAGAAGGTTTGTCTGGAAAGCAATCTCGTCAATTGTCTTGATTATCTTGCCCGTCTCTTCGCTGGACCTGATTATCTCCTTGATTGCCCCGGCCATTTCGTTCATGTGGGCGTTGCCCTTGGCGACTATATCAGACGCCTCTGCCATCATTGAACGGGCCTGACCTGAATTTTCGGAATTCTGCTTGGTCATTGAGGACATCTCCTCCAGGGAGGATGATGTTTCTTCTATACCGCTGGCCTGTTCGCTGGCCCCTTCGGCCAGGGACTGCGACGCCGATGCCACTTCGCGCGATGCCGCCGATACCTGTTCCGCGCCGGAGGAAAGTATTTCTATCGCCCTGTTCAACGGCTTTGTGATACTGCGAGAGAGCAGGGTTACGAGTAATATTCCAACGAAAATACAGACAAGGGAGACAATGAGTATATTCCATCTCATCGCGGCAATTCCCTCAAAAACGTCCGCCTTGTGGGCGCCGACGGCAATGGACCAGCTCATGCCCTCCACAGGCGCGTATCCGAAGAAACGGTGAGAACCCATGAAGGGATACTCGTCAAAGCCGGATTCTCCCCTGGTCATTCTCTGGAACATGGCCGCGAGCTGCGCGTACTCTGAATTGGTTCGGGCTTCCTCTATGAAATTGGTCTGGTTTCGGACGAAATCCCTGTTGGCGTGAGCAATCATGGTTCCATTCCCGTCGATGATATACGAGTAGCCCCTTGCCCCGTATCCGATCGTGTCGGTTGTTTCACTGAGCCATGTGGCATCGAGTATGGCAAGAAGGATGCCGGACACCTCCCTGCCTTCTCTTATGGGAACGGCGATGGTCATAACCGGCCTGTTCAGAACTCTGTGCATGAAGACATCAGATATGTCCGACCTTCCAGAAATCGCTTCCCTGAAATAGGCCCTGTCTCTTACGTTTGTCTGTGCGCCGTCGTTGAGTGTAATATTCCCGTCAGGCAGAACAACACCGAACTGAAAATACCCCAGTCTCGCGATGGCGCCTTCAAGCACGGGCAATTGCCTGTCCCAGTCCATGCTCCTGATGTCCGGGTTTCCGGCCAATTCAGTAACTACGGCCAGGTGCCTGTCCAATGTGCTTCTAATCAGTTTCGACGCGTCTCTGGCCATCAAAGGGATATTCTCCTCAACCTGGGTCTGCAAGGCACGCGATGCCTGCACATAGGACAAAATCCCGATACCGGCGGAAACTATGACCAGGAGCAGAATGGCTCCTCCCGTGAGCTTCTTTCCGATGCTCATATTCTTGAAATTAAACATAATCTTTCTCCTCCTGAACGACGGGTTTATTGACTTCAGTTTAAATGTTCAAAACGAACCACCATGGTCACGTTTTTTCTTTTCCTCTTTTACCTACTTCTGCCTACCTCATGAACCGTGCCAGGGGAATATGTGAAACCACGCATAAAATGGAACCGAAGAATTTCTATTTATTTAAATAACTTAACAGATATTCATTCTTGAAGGGACAATAATGCTGAAAATGAAGGAAACCCACGATCGTGCGTTCGGGAAGGAAATTGTCCGGCCTGACCGTACACGATACGCCCAGGCCGGACAGTCCGAGGGGGCTGGTCCATTGGGATGATATCTTTCAGGGTCAATGAATTTGGACGGCAGGACCTTGCATGCTATTTCTGACCGGAAGATTCATAGGACAGGTGGAATTGATCAAAAAGACTTTTTTATGTCGTATTTCTTTAAAAGTTCATAGAGCCGGGAACGGGAAAGGCCCGATATGCGGCAGGCTTCCTTTATATGATTACCGGCTATACTCATGAGGGTTCCGAGATATTCCTTCTCGGCTTCCATGATGGCCGCGTCCCGATAATCCTGCATCGTGGGAAGAGACTCCGCGTTACGGTCCGGCGCGGTTTCTTTTTCTGAAACCTTTTGTTCCACGGCGGCCCGGGCGATGCTGATTCGTATGTCGTTGGGCAGGTGCTTGCTGAAGAGCGTCGTTTCATTACGGGCAACGGCAAGAGCCCTTTCAAGAGCGTTAAAAAGCTCCCTTACGTTGCCCGGCCATCCATAAAGGGTGAGGCTTTCCAGAAATTCCGGGGACACTCCCTTCATGGGTATGGAGTCGCGTTCGCACAGCATTGAAAGGCGGCTCATCGTCAGATCGATAATGTCCCTGGGGCGGTTTCTAAGGGGAGGAAGATTGATGCTGAAGGATCGGAGGCGATGCAGCAGATCGCTCCTGAATCTCCCCTGCAGGACCATCTGATCCAGATCCCTGTTGGTGGCGGCGATAAGCCTGAAATCGCTCTTCACCTCGTATTTGCCCCCCAGTGGACGGAAACGGCGTTCCTGTAGAACCCGAAGGAAAGACCCCTGTATCGAAAGGGGAAGCTCACCCACTTCATCAAGGAACAGCGTTCCGCCGTCGGCCTGCCGTATCAGGCCCTCTTTACCCTTGTCGGCGCCGGTGTAGGCGCCCTTTTCGTGGCCGAAGAGCATGCTTTCCACCAGCGTTTCCGTCATGGCGGCACAATCGACGACAATGAAGCTATTTCCGGACCTCGTGCTGTTGTCATGGATCGCCCACGCAATAAGTTCCTTTCCCGTTCCCGTTTCGCCGGTGAGGAGAACATTGGCGTGAGACCGGGCCGCCTGGGCCGCCTGTGAAAGGCAGGCTTTAATCTGGCTGCTTCTTCCGATGATACCGTTTCTTCTGTTCAGTTCCGAAACGCCACCTTGCTCGGCGGCCTCCCTGTACTGCAGGGCGCGAACAAGTGGAAGAACCATCTTGTTGATGGATGATGGCTTTTCTATGTAATCCCATGCGCCGTTTTGAATCGCGAGTTCGGCGCCGTCGGGCTCCCCGTAGCCGGTCATTATGATAACCTCCGGCCTTGAAGCCGCCCCCTTCAAATCAGGTATCGCGCTCAGCCCGTTACCATCGGGGAGCCGCACATCAAGAAAAATTACATCGAAGGATCCATTTACGGCCATGTGGACTCCATCGGAAAGCGTATTGGCGGAGGCGGCTTCGTGGCCCATGCTTTTGACCTTCCTGGAGAGAATATCGCAAATCATGGTTTCATCATCGATGATCAGAATATTGGCCATTGCTTGTCAAATCCCCGGCGGCGGTTAATTCATATTAGGAAGTTCAATTCTCTTGTAAAATTTGATGATTCACACTTATGCTTTAGTGTTCTCTTCATTAACCGTCAAGTGCCTTTCGTATTTTCAGTGGAAGTTGCCGCTTAAAGCAATTTATGCTTTGTACCTTCATGTCCATGACCGGAATAAGGCTGGATTTTTACAGTGATTTTGTGTAATGCAACACCAAGCTGATACTTTGAGGAAAGAATATGGTTTTTCTCCACTGCCATACATGCGGCGGAACCCTCGAAAAGCGCCGGGAAGGAAATCGGCTAAGGGGCTATTGCGCCCGTTGCGGAAAAGTTCTGTTCCGCAACCCAACCGTGGGAGTCGCCGTTATCGTTTTGAGAGACAACAAAATCCTGCTTGTGCGGCGCACAGGATCATACGAGGGCATGTGGTGCATTCCCTGCGGCCACCTTGAATGGGACGAAGAGGTAAGAGCCGCGGCGGAACGTGAAATATTTGAAGAAACCGGACTTAAGGTTAAAACAGGACCCGTCTTCGCGGTTCACTCGAATTTCCACGACAGGGATCGTCAGACCGTTGGCATCTGGTTCTGGGGGATCCCCGAGGGCGGCTCTCTCATTGCCGGTTCCGATGCCAGTGAAGCCGACTTTTTTTCACTTGATTCGATTCCGGAACCCCTTGCCTTTCCAACGGACCGTCTTGTCCTTAAGCAGTTGAAAGACTGTATTGATTCGGGAAACCTGAGCCGTTGGACTGGCCTTTCAGGCAAGTGACAGATACAGGAATCACTTTGCCCCTCTAACGAGGTTCCTGGCCATTACTATCACATGCTTTCAGCATTTCTGATTTCTCCCTCCTTCAGCATCAGGGAAGTCCCCCTTTAATTCTTCGTAAAGTTCCCGTCCGATCCTTATGCCGCGATCAATAAAATCGGGGCCGTAGGCCTTGCCTGTTTCGGAACGGAAGGTTTCCCTTATTTTTTCTATTCCCTCCAGTCCAGGCAGGAACCGCTCCATAAGTCTCGACAACGGCATGGGACGAAGCTTAAGAATGTCCCAGAGCATTTCCGTGAAATTGTCTGGACCCCAGCGGAACTTGTCGGCATCGTAAAGCGCGTCTGAAAGGAGCTGAGACGCCTCGCATTGAAGGGTTTGACAAGGCTGGAAAGCCTCGTGGTTCCTGATGGCATCGGTCACGGCTTGAACTTCCTCATCTGGCAGTTTTAACCCTTTGAGAATATTTCCGGCCTCCAGGGCTCCCCTCTGAGCGTGGTTGCTATGAGACCTTTCGATGTCGTGGAGAAGGCCGGCCATGTGGGCCAGGAAAACCTGCCTGGCCAACTCGGGTTCCGTACATCTGTAACGCATCTGAATTATAATGATAGCCCCGGCATCAATTGCAACCTTTTCAGCGTGGGCAATACCATGGCCCCAGGACGATTTCTTTTCTTTCAGGAACCTGACACATGATCCAACTATGCCGTTCTCTTCGAAATACCGGCGGGACAGGACGCATGCTTCATCCTGTTCGCGATAAAAAAGGGGGGCTTCAACGCGGGACGCGATATTTTCAGCAATCTTTCTTGCTTCATGGTACTTATCAAAATTCATTTACAGTTCCTTGCGCAGGCATTTCCGAATGATAACGGCTCCCCCTGTACGGTGTCAAGAACGAAGAAAAATCTATTTGTTCCTAACAGAACGAAGAAAAATCTGCTGAATGAGAAGGCGCCTTTCCTCAGGCAGCTTAAAAAAGCTCTTGACTCTGGAGTGCGGAGAAAGAATATGACCCTGGAAACAAGCTCAAGCGGTCAACCAGGATGCCCGTTGAAAAGGACACTGAAATCGGGTATTAGGGTTTGGTTTATATAAGGGGGAATGAAATGATAACGCATGGCTTTAAGCTTTTAAATGAGATTGGCATAGAGGAACTGAAGTCGCTTGCCCGCCTGTACCGGCATGAGAAGACGGGAGCCGAGCTGCTGTCTCTCATCAACGAAGATGAAAACAAGGTTTTCGGCATAACCTTCCGTACGCCTCCGGAGGACTCCACGGGAGTCGCCCACATCCTTGAACACTCGGTTCTGTGCGGGTCCAGGAAATATCCCATCAAGGAACCCTTCGTTGAAATTCTTAAGGGATCTCTGCAGACCTTCCTCAATGCCTTCACCTATCCCGACAGGACCTGTTATCCCGTGGCCAGCCAGAACCTGCGGGATTTTTACAACCTGATCGACGTCTATCTGGACGCCGTTTTTTATCCACGCATTACGGCCCCCATATTCCAGCAGGAGGGTTGGCACTACTCCATGAACGACACTCGCGAACCCCTTCGGTACCAGGGCGTAGTGTACAGCGAAATGAAGGGCGTCTATTCGTCACCGGATTCCCTTCTGGGAGAGGCCATACAGCAGTCTCTTTTTCCCGATACGACCTACGGCTTTGATTCCGGAGGCGATCCCGAAGCCATTCCCGGCCTCACTTACGAGCAATTCCGGGAATTTCACAGGCGCCACTATCACCCCTCCAACGCCCGTGTATTCTTTTCCGGTGATGATGATCCCGATGAGCGACTCAGGCTTATTAATATCTATCTCGAGGCCTTCGAGCCGATAGACATCGATTCTGCCGTTCCCCTGCAGTCAAAGTTCAGGGAACCGAGGACGCTTACGAGGTTTTTCGCCTCAGGAGCTGAAGACAGGGGGCGGGGAATGGTCTGCCTCAACTGGCTTCTTGATGAAACAACTGACCTGGACACAAACATCGCGCTCAATATTCTGGCAGCCGTCCTCCTGGGAATGCCTGGCGCTCCCCTCAGAAAGGCGCTCATTGAATCGGGACTGGGAGAAGATATCGTCGGCGGCGGCCTGGAGGATGAACTTCGGCAGATGACTTTCTCCGTGGGCATGAAGGGCGTCTCCCCCGAAAACTTTGACGCTGTGGAATCACTTGTCCTGGAGACGCTTTCCCGGCTTTCCGAAAACGGCATCGATCCCGATGCTATTGAAGCGGCTCTGAACACACTGGAATTCAGGCTTAGGGAAAACAACACCGGCAGTTATCCCAGGGGGCTCGTCCTGATGCTGCGGGCCATGTCTTCCTGGATCTACGGCGCCGACCCCCTGGCCCCCCTCGCCTTCGAGGCGCTCCTGGCCAGGTTTAAAAAACGCCTGGGCAGGGACAAAAGATTTTTAGAATCTCTAATACGTTCATACTTGCTTGAAAATCCTCACCGTACAAAGGTTATCCTGAAGCCCGACCCGGAACTGGCAAGAGAGAGGGAACGTCGGGAGCATGAGCTGTTATCTGAAAGAAAAAAGTCCATGACCCAGGAGCAGCTGGAAGAGGTGACTGAAAACACGAAAAGGCTGAGAGAGCTTCAGGAAACACCTGATTCTCCTGAGGCCCTCAGGACAATTCCCTCTCTCGCCATTGAGGACATGGAGAAGTCAAACAAGACAATTCCTCTTTCCGTACTTGATCACCAGGGAGTTCCCATACTGTACCACGACCTTTTTACGAGCGGGATCGCCTATATCGACGCGGGCTTCGACATGCGCGGAATTCCGTCGAAGTATTTTCCCTACATTCCACTTTTCAGCAGAGCTCTCCTCGAAATAGGAACGGAAAAAGAAGACTACGTGAAAGTGCTCCGGCGAATCGGCAGGAAAACAGGTGGAATCAACGCGTCACTCCTTGTTTCAATGGTAAGCGGCGGGGATAAGCCTTTAACAAAGCTTGTAATTCGCGGAAAGGCAATGATTTCTCAGGTGGATGACCTGTTTGCAATCATGGAGGATGTGCTGACCACTGTACGCCTGGATAATCGGGAGCGTTTCCGCCAGATGGTTCTCGAAGAAAGGGCGCGCCTGGAACAGAGAATGATTCCCGCGGGCCACCAGGTGGTCGGACTAAGGCTTAGATCCCGATTCAATGAAGCTGACAGAATTTCCGAGGATATGGGCGGGGTGAGTTACCTGCGGTTCATACGTAAACTGATCCGGTCCGTAGAGCGTGACTGGCCGTCGGTTCTGGCGATCCTGGGAGATATCAAGGAATTGATGATAAAGAGAGGCGCCATGCTGCTTAACGTGACCACCGACGAGGAGGGGTGGAAAAGTATTGAGCCGGCAGCCCGTCGATTCGTGGACCAAATACCGGAGGGAGCTTCACCGGGAAAGGTCTGGCGGCGCCGAAAGCCCTTCAAAAACGAAGGTCTTGTCGTTCCCTCCCAGGTTAACTACGTTGGCAAGGGCGCCGATCTGTATCGTCTTGGTTACAGATACCACGGTTCCGCCGGGGTCATCACGCGCTATCTGAGAAATTCCTGGCTTTGGGACCGCGTCAGGGTTCAGGGAGGCGCCTACGGCGCATTCTGCTTATTTGACCGGCTTTCCGGTGTACTGGCCTTTCTTTCCTACCGCGATCCCAACCTGCTCCGCACTATCAGTGTCTTTGACGAAGCAGCCATGTTTCTCAGAAAAGAGCGGCTGACAAAGGATGAGGTTGAAAAGGCCATTATCGGCGCCATAGGAGACATGGACGGCTATCAGTTTCCCGACGCGAAGGGATACACTTCCATGGTCAGGTACCTGGCGGGGATAACAGAAGAGGAGCGGCAGATCATACGCGACCAGGTCCTCGCCACCACCGCCGAAGACTTCCAGGCCTTTGCCGGCGTGCTTTCAGAGGTGGCCCGAACCGGACATGTGACGGTCATGGGTTCCGAAGATGCCATCAGAAAGGCTCAGGATGAGGGGGGACCCGACCTAGAACTGGTTAAGGTACTATAATAATGGAACGGGCATTCCCCTTAGGAGCAGAGGCGGCGCCTTAACCAAAAAGACACCGCCATTACTTCCCTCCACCGGTTGTGCCTTTTTAGCGGCACATCGGCTACCGCTTACTTACAGACTCCATGAAGGTGCTTATTGCGCCCATGTACATCGCGTAGCCGATCATGAAAACAGTGTTGTGATCGGCGCCTGGTATCATTACAAGACGCTTTTCCCTGGCCGGAGAGGCCTCCGTCAGGGCTTCCCCGTCGGTAAAGGGTATGATGAAGTCATACTGGGCGTGAATGAAGAGTGTGGGTATGGACACGGTTCTGATTTTTTCAAGATTTCCGCAGCCGTCCTCCTCGGAAATCCCCAGGCGCTGGAGGTCGACTCCTATAAGGCACAGAAGAGGAATGGTGTAGGCAAAACCACTTTCGATTATCAGGCCGTCAATATCACCGCCCAGGCGCGATGCCAGCTCTATTGCCGGGGCGCTTCCCAGGGAACGCCCCATTACGACCAGGGGCCCCCGGAATCCTTCTTCCCGAAGCCAGAGGCTGACAAAATCGAATACGCGATGGCAGTCATTCATCATGGACGTCACCGTAGGATCTCCCGTCGATCTGCCGTATCCACGGTAGTCCACTGCCAGGAAGTTGATTCCCGTTCTTCCGTAAATCGGGCCTATGTCGTCATAATCAGCGACTATTTCCCCGTTTCCATGAAAAAAGAGTATGTTCGGCGCTTCACTGTCCACGTGGTGAAAGCGGGCTCCAACCGATACCTGACCTTCAACAGGAATCAGCAGGTCACGTCCTGAATTGCCGGAGGCGCCATACCTGATTTCGGGACGGGGATGAAATAGAAAGTTAAGTATTTCAGGCCTGTCGAGACGGGAATAATCCTTTGGTTTTGCTTCGTTCATGGCCTTATCCTCCTTTAAGCGTTGGATGGACCTTACCACAGAAACAACTCTTTTCCCAGCATTCACAAACCAACAAGTTAACAGGCGGTCCTGGATTCATCGGATGTCCCCAACGGATGAACATTGTTTTTTGTGTTCTTTGATGATAGGTCTTTACCGTCACTTTTCGAAAATGACACCAACGGGAGGTAATCATGGAATACAAACTGATCGAAGTTGTCACCGAAGATAATGTGGCAACGGTCGCCCTGAACAGAACGGAAAGCCTTAACGCGCTGAGCTACGAACTGGCCACGGAACTGACCCATGTCTTCCGTGAACTTTCAGATTGTGACGACGTATGGGTCATTATTCTCAAGAGCAACGCCCGCATCTTCTGTGCCGGTCTCGACCTTAAGGACGCCTTCTCCCGGGGGATCATCGGGCCGCCTAAAGACATGCTTTCCCTGCCCTCCCACGAAAAGAACCTGTTTGATTGCTGTCACGCTATCGAGGAGTGCAACAAGCCCGTCATCGCGGCAGTGCATGGCATGTGCGTTGGCGCGGGCCTTGACATAATTGCAGCCTGCGATCTTCGAATCTGCACGCAGGATGCCTCATTCGCCCTGAGGGAAGCACGTATAGGCATAGTCGCCGACATGGGCGTTCTGCAGCGTCTTCCCCACATCATTGGACAGGCATACACCCGGCAGATGGCCTTTACAGGTCGCTTCTTTTCAGCCGCCGAGGTTGAGCGCATGGGTTTAATGATAGCGGTTTATCCGGACCAGACGGCCCTTATGGACGGGGCAAAGAAGCTTGCCGATGAAATCAGGGAAAGCGCACCCCTGGCGGTGCAGCATACCAAGGAAATTCTGAACTTCAGCAGAAACACATCTGTGAGGGAAGGCATATCCCTGGCCGTTCACAAGAATATGCTGCTTCTTGCTTCCGATGACTGCCGGGAAGCCATGACCGCCTTTGTCGAAAAACGTGAACCCCGTTTCAAGGGCGCCTGAGCCGCGTTTCAGGCTTGAAATTGTCGACAGCACCGGAGCTGAAACGGATATTCTCCACATGATGTCGTCACCAACAACATATTGTTATCATTTGCAAATAAAGAATCTTATTTTTTTTAAAAATTTGGCTTGACTCTGTAGATAATACAACGTATAAGTCCTCCTCCCTTCGGGAGTGAAAGTTAAAGATAAGGTTCCCATGGTGAATAAAAGCTCTTGACAGAATCTTTGTTTTACATTAGATACAAGTTTCGCTTTTAAATGGTTCTTTCGAAATTGAATAGTGGGATAGCTAGCTTACGGGCCAAACATTTCTTTGATTAAAGGGGATTGAAAAATCCCTGAGGATTTTAAACTTGAGAGTTTGATCCTGGCTCAGAACTAACGCTAGCGGCGTGCCTAACACATGCAAGTCGTACGAGAAAGTTCCCTTCGGGGGATGAGTACAGTGGCGCACGGGTGAGTAACGCGTGGATAATCTGCCCTTCGGACAGGAATAACCCACCGAAAGGTGGGCTAATACCGGATAATACTGACGCGCTTCGGCGCATCAGTCAAAGATGACCTCTCCATGGAAGCTGTCGCCGAAGGATGAGTCCGCGTACCATTAGCTTGTTGGTAGGGTAATGGCCTACCAAGGCGACGATGGTTAGCTGGTCTGAGAGGACGACCAGCCACACTGGAACTGAGACACGGTCCAGACTCCTACGGGAGGCAGCAGTGAGGAATCTTGCGCAATGGGGGAAACCCTGACGCAGCAACGCCGCGTGAGTGAGGAAGGTCTTCGGATCGTAAAGC
>JAQUQY010000006.1 GCA_028715865.1 Syntrophales bacterium | reverse complement strand
TGACCACTCTTTTCCGCTTTTTACGGGACCACCATATTTCCACTTGTCAGAGGGTGTTGTCAGGGTTGATTTCTCCCTGTCTGCTGATAATCATAATATCCAGAGGTATGGCCTTTCCCGCGTTCTCCATGGCCGTCCGTACGATTCGGGGAAGCCCATGGCAACAGGGAACCTCCATGACAAGCACCGTAACGCTTCGAACAGATGATTCGCGGAAAATATCAGTGAATTTCTGAATATGTGAGTCCACATCTTCGAATTTAGGACATCCCGTAAGTACGGCTCTCCCCTTCAGGAAATCACGATGAAAGTTTCCGCAGGCCAGGGGGGTACAGTCCGCTGCCACAAGGAGATCGGCGTTTTCCAGGAAAGAGGCTCCGGGAGGCACCAGCCTGATTTTAACGGGCCAGTGGGTAAGTTCCGAGAAACCTGCCTCCCCGATGGCCCGGGCTTTCGCGACGCCGGCGGTTCCGTGAGAGGCAAAAGTATTGATTTCCGTCGACGGACAGCCGCATTCCATGGTCATCCCCGCAGATCCTCGGGGCGACGGCTGAATCTTCAAAAGGTCTTTTACGGCTTTCTCGTCGAACTCGGCGGCTTCACGTTCGACTATGCTTATGGCGTCACGGGGGCACTCACCCAGGCAGGCACCAAGTCCATCACAATACCGGTCGGCAATAAGGCGGGCCTTTCCGTCCTCCAGCCTTATCGCGCCTTCAGCACAGGCAGGTATGCATATACCGCAGCCGTCGCATTTTTCCTCATCAATCTTGACGATGTTCCTGACAATCTTCATAAGCTCCTCCTTCATGATATTCGGAAAGCCTCAGCCGCGGGCTGCTTTTCCATGCGCCTGTTTTTCTTATCGTCTTCGCCGATTCACGGACGGTCATGAAGGTGGCCCGTCCTTCTGCGAAGAATCTTCATTCTTATCTTTTTCTGCCACCTGGCAGGTATTCCTCAGTCAGGTGTTGACTCCCAAACGGGGCAGTATCCAGAGTTGCAGGGCCAACCAAAGTCCAAAAACAAGAAACAGCAGAGTTATGGTTTTCATTAAGGCATAGTCTCCATTTAAAGTTTACACTAATCTAATCATCCCTAACCCCGGAGACAAGAGCTGTCTTCATGAATGATAAAACACCTTAAAAAGGCTTGACATACGAATGATCGGAGCCTAAGTTTTCCTCCCCTGTATTATTCTTCGTTCCAAGGGAAAATTGAGAGGGTTACCACTATGAAGATAGGATTGATCGGCCTTCCAGGTTCGGGAAAAACAACCATATTCAATGCCCTGACCAGGTTGAACGTCCCTGTCGGGAGCTACGGGCCGGTTAAGATTGAACCCAATCTGGCCGTGGTGACCGTCGCCGACGATCGGGTGGATCACCTTTCCGCCCTTTACAGACCGAAAAAGACAGTGTACGCCACCGTAGAATTTGTCGACTTCGCCGGGTTTTCAAGAGCATCGGCTGCAGAGGCACTTTTTTCTTCCTCCCACATGGCGCTCACAAAAACGATGGATGCCCTTGCTCTTGTGATTCGAAATTTTGATGACGACATTGAAGGTGAGCCGAAACCCGCCCGCGACCTTGAAGCTATCGAAACGGAATTGATTCTGGCTGATCTAATCCTTTTGGAACAACGCATGGAGAAAATCAAGCACGCCATGGATCGGGGAAAAAGAACCACCGAATTGCAGACCGAACAACATCTTTTTCTACGGCTTCAGGAATGGCTGAACGATAATCGTCTCCTTCGCACAATGGAATTAACCGGCAATGAACAGCGTATTCTGAGCGGCTTCCAGCTGGTTTCCAGAAAACCGGTCCTCTTGATTGTCAATTCATCGGAGAGGAACTTCGGAAAGAGCAGTTCCCTGGTCAGCGCCCTGGAGGAACGATACCGGGTCATAGAGTTTGCGGGCGCCTTTGAAATGGAACTTTCCCGTTTGAATGACGATGACGAGCTAAAAATGTTCATGGAGGACATTGGCATCAGCGAATCAGCCCGGGATCGCCTGACCAGGTTCGCTTATGAAATCTTGGGTTACATCAGTTTTTTCACCATCGGCTCCGATGAAGTTCGGGCCTGGACTCTGCGGCGAGGAGCAACCGCACTAGAGGCAGCCCGAACCGTTCACTCCGACCTCGCCCGGGGTTTTATCAGGGCTGAATGTTTTACCTTTGACGATCTGGTCAGCATGGGATCTGAAAAAGCCGTCAGGGAACAGGGCCGGTTCCGGCTGGAAGGAAAGGATTACGTCGTTCATGACGGAGATATTATCAACATCCGGTTCAACGTCTGATTTTATGAAACTGCGATTCTCCGGTGCTCAAATCTTTTTTAGCCGTGGATGAGAAACCCTTGACAAACAACCTCAACTCAGGCGGAAAGGGTCTTCTGCAATCACTTGGCGGCATCTTTCCCGCTCTCGGGGAACGGGATTTTCGCGCGCTTTGGCTGGGCATGCTGCCGGGCATTCTCGCCATGCAGATGTTTTTCTTCGTCAACGGCTATTTCGCCTTCCAACTGACCGGCGCGGCTTCATCAATTGGAATAATATGGCTGGGCTTCGGCATTCCCTTCCTTCTCTTTTCACTTGTGGGGGGGGTGGTAGCCGACCGCTATTCGAAGCGTCGTATTCTCATTATTACCCAGGTATTTCTCGTCGCCGGGGCAGTTATGACCGCACTGATGGTTTTATCGGGCTCTATAAGGATCTGGCACATGGTGCTCATCGGAACCGTCATGGGGACAGCCTTTACTTTTCATATGCCCGCCAGGCAGTCCTTCGCCGTCCAACTGACCAGTCCGACGAACCTTATGAACGCCATGGCTCTGAACGGAGCGGGCCTTAATGTATGCCGTCTTCTGGGATCTCCCCTTGCGGCTGTACTGATCGGTGTATCCTGGATCAACGTCGGCGGGACCTATGTGATTATGGCCGCCATGTTCGCTTTGGTAATTCTGAGTTTGTTCCGTATCACCGACACCGGCTCTCCCGCTGCCGGAAAAAATAACCAGACCGGGTTTCGTGCCATGATTGACGGAGTTTTGTATATTCGGCATAATTCCGTCGTCCTGGTTCTTCTTCTCATGAGTCTTGCCCCCATCATGCTTGGCCTGCCTTACCAGGCACTGATGCCCGTGTTCGCTGAAAAGGTTTTTTTCGTGGGACCTCGCGGACTGGGTATACTGATGATGGCAAACGGCGTCGGAGCAATGGTTGGCTCTCTCGTCATAGCTTCGCTCCGAGAACTTAATAATCGTGGCAATGTCCAGATCGGACTGGGCGTCCTATTCGGTCTTTCACTTGCACTGTTTTCCTTCGTGGAGTCCTATGTACTTGGGCTGGCAGTCCTTTTTATCCTGGGCGTGGTATCCTCTTCCTACCTGGCGCTCAACGCAACCCTGATAATGGAAAAATCGGACAGAAACTATCACGGTCGTGTCATGAGCATATACCTCCTGACATTTTCCGCCCTTCCCCTGGGAAACATGGTTCTGAGTCTGTTTGCGGACATCTATGGCGCATCGGCCACCGTTGGAGCGGGAGGCATCCTGCTAAGCTCAATAGTCTTTTTCTTCGGCCGGTTCAGCAATTCCTATCGAAACATGTGACAGCACCCTCCGTTTTTTACCAGCGGATGGATCCGCTTGAAAATCCCTCCCCCCGAAACTTCGCTGAGACCCTGAAAAATTATTTTTGCCTGAGTGAGGAATAAGGTGTTATAGTCGAAGTAATATAAACATGAGTCCTCTTTTACGACGGGACCACAAAATCGGCTGTGGGGAAATCCGGCCGGCAGGCTTGTAACCATACAACAAAAAAGGAGGTGGCGCCATGCAGGCACTGTTAACCCTGACATCATCGGAATCAAAGCGGCTTATAGCCAAAGCGGTGTCTGTAATGACAGAGGTGCAGGAGGCCATGAATGAGGGATATCTCATAGTGGGGCGGGGATCCACTAATGCCTATATCGCCGAAGAACTCCTTGAACGCTCTATCGAAAAGGAAAAATACGTGGCCGGGCAGGTGATCAGAGGAGTTCTCTGTGCCCTGCTTCAGGGAATAAGGCTGCAGCCGGTCACCTTCCACAGGGGAGAGATCCTGGAAGTGGAACCTTCAACACTGATCGGCAAACTCGGCCGGGGAGACATTTTGCTTAAAGGGGCCAACGCTATCGATCACACGGGAAAGGTCGGCGTTTTCATGGCCAGTCCCCTTGGTGGAACCATGGGCGAATTTTACCTGCCCATGAAGGCAAGGGGCGGTGTAATAATCTATCCAGTTGGCCTCGAAAAAATGATTCCCTCGGTGGAGGAGGCTTCCCGAATGGGTGGTATCCTTACCTTTGAACGAAGCATCGGCGCCCGTGTTGGAATGGCATGCGTGGCTGATGGTATTCCCTACACGGAACTGGATGCCCTGGAGGAACTCTTCGGAGTCGAGGCTGTTCACTTCGCCTCGGGAGGTTACGGAGGAGCAGAGGGATGCGTTACCATCGCCATCGAAGGTGATGATGTTGACGTTAACGAATGCATTGATTTCATAGAGGAGAAAATAAAGGGCGAGCCGCCCCTGAAGGCGGTGAAGGCTCCCTGCTCAACCTGTCCCGTTCTCTGTAGTTTTCAGGGAAGAGAAGAGGCGGATCTGCCCCCCTACCTTCGTGGAGAATAGTTGTAAGCACCCCGTCGGGGTGCGAAATCTGGACCATTCGCCGCTTTTATCGCTGAGATGACCCGTGGACGCTTTCAGCAATTTCCTGCCGCGGCTATATTGGAATGTTCACCTGACATTGGCGTGATCTGCAGATCCTTGCTAGTCCACAGATCATTCAGCCAAGCCTGAAAGCGTTCCCTGTATTCGGGATCGTTGAAATAATCGCCCAGAAGAGATGCGTCTATTGGACGCGCCCGGACGCGCACCATTATCTTCTTTATCCTTCCCGTGACAAAGTGCCAGAATCTCCTGGATCCGTCGGGATAAACTATAGTCACATCCAGAATCTGGTGCAGCCTGTTCCCCATGGCCTGTAGAACAAAAGCCGTTCCGCCCGCCTTCGGGCGAAGAAGATGCTTGTATGGAGATTCCTGCTTTTTGTGTTTTTCCAAGGAAAATCGTGTTCCTTCAACGAAGTTCATTATGGAAACGGGCATGGTCTTGAATTTCTCGCAAAACCGGCGCGTGGTTTCCAGATCCTTCCCCTCAAGGTGAGGGTTTTTTTTCAAAAAGGATTTTGAATAGCGTTTCATAAATGGAAAATCCAGCGCCCACCAGGCGAGACCCAACACGGGAACCCATATCAGCTCCTTCTTTATGAAAAATTTCATAAAAGGGATTTTTCGATTGAAAATTTTCTGCAGTACCAGAATATCCACCCATGACTGATGATTAGACATGACCAGGTACCAGCCGTGACGGTTGAGTCCCTCGGTGCCGGTAACATCCCATTCGATCCTGTTAATGAGAAAGGTATTAAGATTGTTGAAGGCAATCCAGTATTCGGCTATGCGTGTCAGTATTCGGGAACAGAAGTTACGCCATGAAGCAATGGGGATAATGAATTTAAACAGGGCGACGGCAAAAAGCATAGCACCCCAGAACAGGGTGTTAAGAAAATAGGCACAAAGAGAGATTACGCCCCGCAAGGGGGCAGGCAGAAAACTCATAATCATGTATTCGGAAAACCTCCGGGTCTCAGGTTAACTAAAAAATATGCCTTTCAATCTTGATGGCATCGTAAAAAGTCTTTGAAACCATCGAATTAGATGGCTTTGTAAAAAGAGCCGCAGGCAAGGCGGGCAAATCCTGAGGAATGAGGCGCACATACGGTGCGTCGCAGTGACGAAGGATGAAGCCCAACGAAGCATCCGGCCTTTTTACGAAGTCATCAATCTTGGCAGATGTATAAACGACCGCAACGCCCTGATTCTCACGGTGCCTATAGGCTACATGTGATAATCTGTCAAGAAATTATGAATTGCCTGAATATTATCATTTATCGAACATTAACCGGGAAACCCTTTGATCGTACCCGGCAGCAACGCACAGTATCCTTCAAATCTCGCTTTCAAGCGCCAGGGCGCCAGTTCTTGCTATGTCCTTTACTACCAAGGGCTTCAGAAAATTCAGGGCCGTTTCCACATCCACCTTGGTTCCAACGATCTGGAGAATACAGTAGGAATCTTTCAAGGAAACCACGGTGCATCCTAATATGGAAACCGCCTGAAAAAGTTCCGACCGATTTCTTTCGTTAACGTCAAGACCGATTAGTACCATTTCGCGCTTCACGGAGCGGTCGTCATCAAGTTCGTTCACTGATATTACATCAACGAGGCGATTCAACTGTTTTTTTACCTTCTCTGTGAAATCGGGATCTGCTTTGCTCACCGAGGTTATGCGTGATATTTTGGGCGATCCGGTTTCGGCCACGCACAGGCTTTCAATATTGTATCCCAGCCTTCCAAACACGCCGGCAACCCGGGCAAGAACTCCGGGCCTGTTATTGACGAGCATCGATATGACATGTTCTTTGAGTTCTTTTTCCACCGGAATTCTCCTTCAGTCTGCGACTCTGATATGAATTGCGCGGGACCCCAGACACCGCCGGTTAGCTTCCAACGTTGGAACCTCACAGCGTATCTTTTTACAATACAAAGGTTTTGAATTTTCCCCATAACGGCTGCTTGCCTGAAAGCACAATCATTCACCCCTCCCGTAAATCATTTCAATATTGGATCTTCCGGGAGGAATAATCGGATATACAAAATTGTCCTCATCAACTATGACCTCTAGCAGGAAGGGCCCTTCGGCCTTGCACAGTTTTTCAATGCCCGCCCCGGGGTCATGGACCGATGCCTTTTCTGACTCTATGCCGAATCCCCTTGCTATTTCGGTTATATTGACCAGGTCGGAGAGCCTGCTGTCCCGGAAACGTGAGCTGTAAAAATGATGCTGTATCTGGCGAATCATGCCAAGGTTTCCGTTGTTGAAAACAATAATTTTCACGGGAATATTGTAAAAACCTATGGTTGCCAGTTCCTGGACGTTCATGAAGAAACCACCGTCACCCGTGAAAACCACCACTTCGTGATCGGGATCACCCACCTTGGCCCCCATTGCCGCCGGCACGCTGAAACCCATCGTTCCCATGCCGCCGCTTGTTATCATTCCCCTGGGAATCCTGACTTTCCATGAGCGGACAGCCCATATCTGGTTCAATCCCACATCGGCCACGGCTATGGTTTTTTCCGGCATATTGCCCTGCACTTGCCTTATAAAGTCGCCGACGGGACCACATCCATCGGCACACCCTTCCATTTCTATGCGAGAGCGCTCTTTGCTGATACGGGAAAGCCAGTCGTCACGCTTTTTCTCCGCCACCAAACCTAAAAGTTCCTTCAGGGAAACCCGGATGTCGCTGACTACGGAAATATCTGTCTTGATATTCTTGCCTATAGATGTGGGATCAACATCGATCTGTGCAATTGTGGCCAGGGGCGCGAACCCCTCTATAACGGAAGTGCTGCGGTCGCTGAATCGGGCGCCCACAGCAAGAATGAAGTCGGCCTGGTGAATAATACGGTTAGCCAACTCCATCCCGTGTGTCCCGATTAGCCCTAGATTATAACCGTTGGTAGTGTATGCCGATCCGATGCCCATCATTGTGGTCACGAAGGGAATGCTTACCTTCTCTATGACATCGGAAAGCTCCGTGAATGCCTGGGCGAGCTTTACACCGCCACCTATCAGCAGCACCGGTCTTTCTGATTCGTTCAGGAGACGGGCTATCTCCTTCAGCCTTATTCGCTCATCTTCGCCGAACTTCAACTCCGTTGTATTAAAAAATCCGGGTTCTCTTGCTTCTTCTTCCTTGATTCGCAGCGCCAGAACGTCTCTTGGCAAATCAATGAGAACCGGACCCGGCCTCCCGCTTTTGGCTATGGCTAAGGCTTCCCTGACCGTCGATGCCATATCCCTGGGATCCTGCACAAGAAAACTATGCTTTGTTATGGGCAGAGTGATGCCTATAATATCAGTTTCCTGGAAAGCATCGCTTCCCAGCAGATTGGTGGTCACCTGCCCTGTTAACGCTATCATAGGCGTTGAATCCATGTAGGCGGTAGCTATTCCCGTAACAAGATTCGTGGCTCCGGGCCCCGATGTTGCGAGACACACACCTACCTTGCCAGTGGCACGGGCATAACCGTCTGCCGCATGTGCCGCTGCCTGTTCATGCCTTACCAGAAAATGCCTTATAGAACTCTCGATCATACAATCGTGTATGGGAAGGGTACTTGCTCCTGGATACCCGAAAATATCATCCACCCCCTCCTCCTTGAGAGTTCTTAAGAGTATTTCAGCTCCCGTTCTTTCCATAACCATCTCCTGTTGTTAATCGTGGCGAAAATAAAAACCGCTTTCCTGATGGAAGCGGCTTTTTAAACCAAAAAAGCCGCGGGCTTAAGGGCTCGCGGCTCGATTCATTATATCGCATTCAATGCGGTCGAGCAGCGGTCCCCGAATGTACTACTACGAGTACATGTACGCTGGATACTCCGACCACAGACTGAAGGTTCATCTCCCGATCTCCTGTTATGTCGATCATACTGTCGTGTGCTATAATACGAAGGAAAAGGTTAAGTCAAGCAAAAACTTCTACAGCAAAACCCGTGCAATTCACCCTACGTGCCGGACACTGTTAATCAAACAAGGCTTCCCTCTCGCTCTTCAGGAAGGTACCCAGGTCTTTTTGCCCCGCGCCCGCGTGCCTGCCTCGGGAATCTGTACCGGCAGCCATGGACTCGGTCGGCTCTGTTCCTTCAAGATAGCACTCAAATACACTGTTCTTCGATTCAGAATGTGCAGGAATGCCCGTTTCGGGGTCTATACGTACAAACACAACACCCTCGGGTGGAGTGAATGTCTCAACTGGTCTTGACTCCAGAGCCCTCTCCATGAAATAGAGAAATATCGGGCTTGCCGCCCGTGAACCTGTTTCCAGTCTGCCCAAGGGCCTGAAATCGTCGAAGCCCACCCACACGCCGGTTACCAGCGACGGTGTATATCCAATGAACCAGGCATCTCTGAGATCGTTGGTAGTTCCAGTCTTTCCCGCTACGGGCCTGTTCAGTGCCTTCACGCGCCATCCCGTGCCACTCTGAACCGCCCCCTGTAGAAGATGACTGGTTATAAAGGCAATCCTTGGATCTATCACACGCTTGAGGGAAGGATGGTTTTCTTCCAGAACATTTCCGCTTCGATCAACGATTTTCCGTATAAAAAAGGGCTCCGCCTGTTCACCATTGTTTGCGTAAACACTGAAACCCCGAACAACCTCTATCATGGTTATTCCGGAACTCCCTAGGGCAAGGGAAAGATCCCTCGCCAGGGGAGAGGTAATTCCCATGTTCTGTATGTAATCAACGGCATAATCAACACCTATATCATTGAGAATCTTAATGGTTACAAGATTTCTCGAACGTATAAGCGCTGTTCTCAGCGTCGTGGGACCATAAAAGGTTTCCTCGTAATTCCGAGGTTTCCATGTACTGTTCTGAAGCGTGTCCCTGTATACAAGTGGGGTATCCATGACAACCGTGGAAGGCGTCATGCCTTTGTCAAAAGCCGCCGTGTAAATAAAGGGCTTGAAGGACGAGCCGGGTTGACGTACCGCCTGAGTGGCCCTGTTAAACTCACTTTCTTCAAAATCCCTTCCCCCTACCATGGCCTTTATTTCGCCTGTACGTGCCTCAATGCAAAGCAGGGCTCCCTGAACTTCTGGCTCCTGCTCAAGCTCCAATTGAAGGATCGTCTCATCCTCTACCGTTAGAACGCCGATAACTCTGGCCTCGATTACATCACCCACACGAAACATGCCTTCAGTGCCATCAAGCCCGGTTGTTTCCGTTCGTTTCTGATCTTTCTTCGCCGCCCACCCCATATCAGCAATATCCATGGTTGCTTCATAGGGCCCGACACTAAGAAGAAGGAGCTTATCCTCGTGATTTACACCGGTCACCAGGGCCGTTATGATCTGTCCCCTTTCAGGAAGCACCCTCCCCAGTTCAATCCACTGTGCTCCCAGAAATCCTTTGAAACGTTCTGGCGGAATATTTTCCGGAGCACCACGGTAACCCTGACGATGGTCAAGCTCCCTGAGCCCGCGGTCAACAGCATCCCTGGCGGATTTCTGCATGGACACATTCAGGGTCGTGTAGACTTCAAGGCCTTCCATGTAGAGTACCCGGCTACTGTAGCGGCTCTGGATATAGCGGCGCACATGTTCGGTGAAGTGTGGCGCAATTTTTTTCGAATCACCCGTTTTTCTGAAGGCAAGCTGAGCATCCAGTGCCTCCGTTGCCTCCTGTTCCGTAATATAACCTTCCGCCTCCATTCTGCTCAGAACATAGGCTTGCCTCTGCCGCGCCCTCTCGAGGCGAAAGAGAGGACTGTAAGTACTGGGCGCCTTCGGAAGCCCAGCCAGCAGGGCCGCTTCCGCGAGGGTCAGGTATTTAGCCTCTTTTCCAAAATACCTTTCCGAGGCCGCTTCAATTCCATAGGTGCCGTGACCAAGATAAATCTGGTTAAGGTATAGGTTTAGTATCTCGTGCTTCTTAAGGTAACGGTCAATCTTCAACGCAAGCAACGCCTCTCGGAGCTTTCTCATATAGCTCTTTTCAGGTGTAAGGAAGAGGGTTTTTGCCACCTGCTGGGTAATTGTACTTCCACCCTGCACAATCTGGCCGGCCTGAAGATTTCTGTAAAAAGCCCTGATTATTCCATGAATGTCTATTCCCCGGTGACTGAAGAAACGGGCGTCTTCGGCAGCGATGAAGGACTGAATCACATGAGGCGGCAGTTCCTTTATGTCAATGACTCTTCTGTCCTCGAGATAGAACTCGTCTATAAGTTCGTTATTGTCGGCATAGACACGCGTTATGATACTGGGACGATAGTCTCTAAGGGTAGATATGCTGGGGAGGTCCCTGTCAAGCAAATAGATAAAATACCCCGCACAGACACCGGCCGCTGCAAATATGAGAAAAAAGGCCGCGCAGACCTTCAGGAACAGCCGACCTGCCCGGCTTTGATTACTCCTGTTTTTCTCCGGCGTGGAGGTAATTCTTTTTTCTTTACTCTTCATTTTATTGCTTCTCGTTATCAAGCTGTATGTCTTTGTTTTTTTCCCCTTTTCTGACTACCAATATACTCAATTCGTAGAGCAGAATCAGTGGTATAGCCATCATGGTCTGCGTCACCACATCGGGAGGCGTCAGTGTTGCTGCCACAGCAAAGGTTATTAATATTGCATATTTTCTTCTTTTTTTCAAAACCTGAGAATTTACCAAGCCGATTTTTGCCAAAAAAAACATGAATATGGGAAGCTCGAATATAATGGCAAAGGCAAGCAGCAGTTTCATGGAAAAACCCAGGTACTCCCTCATGGAAAGCATGGGTTTTATGAATTCGGTGGCGAAGGCCAGGAAGAAAGCGAAACCCAGCGGAAAGACCAGGAAATAGGCAAAGAACGCTCCACCAAGAAAAAAAAGCGTGGAAAGAAGTACAAAGGGTACAACATATTTTTTTTCTGACACATAAAGGCCGGGTGAAACAAATTTCCATATCTGGTACAGAGTGTAGGGGCTAGTAAGAAAGATTGCCGCGAAAAGGGATACCTTGAGATAGGTAAAGAATGCCTCCGGCAGGCTGGTAAATATCATGGCGCTGCCATCGGGCATTATGTCGGACAGGGGATAAATTATGATGCTGAAAATCCGCTCCTTGACAAAGAAGCACAGCACAAAACCTATTCCCAGTGCGATAAGGATACGGATGAACCGGGTCCGCAGTTCCTCCAGGTGGTCCGTCAGAGGCATTTTTTGTTCGTCAATGTGATTGTCTTTCATGAAAGAAAATCATGCGCGGGCGCATTCATGGAGTTTGGGAAGGTCTCTGTGGTCTCATGCTATGAATGGGGCTGCGTATTCTCCTTATCATCCTTATCGTTATCGGAATCTGATTTTTTATTCTCGCTGTTTTTCATCGCGCCATGAAGCAGTGAATCCTTAATTTCATCAGCGTCCCGCTTCAATTCATCTACGCGAAAACTCTCCTTTACGTCATCGGTTGCCTTGCGAAACTCGGCCAGTCCCTTCCCGAGAGACTTCGCCAGGTCGGGCAGCTTCTTCGGCCCTATTATGATGAGAGCGACAATCAGGATTACGATAAGTTCAGGCATTCCAATGCCAAACATGAAAACCTTCCTTCTGTTTAAAGAATTTGTGAACTATACCCGCAGTTTTCAATTTTTGTCAATCTGTTTCACCGTCACTGCTCCGGCTGGATACTAACCATGTTGTTTCGTAGAAGTTCTTAAGCAGGATGATTTTCACCATAACAAGGAGGAGTCTGTTCGATTCTTAACCTGTAGAGGCCTTTTTAAAACTCAATATGCCAAGGACGTGAATTTAAAGCTTTCTCCGTCAAAGAGCCCCCTGTCACTCAGCTTGAGCCTGGGAATTACCAGGAGAGACATGAAGGAAAGCGTCATATAGGGTGATCGAAGCCTGGAGCCCATAGTTCGTGCCCCTGCCTCGATCTCGGCGTATGAATGACCAATGGTTTCCCCGTCCAACACACTCATGAGCCCTGCCACGGGCAGGCTGATAACCCGCTCTTCATCACCATTCACGAGGCTCAGCCCCCCGGAGTTTTCTATCACCAGATTTACGGCCCGGCAGAGCAACCCGTCATCAGTGCCGACAGCGACGATGTTGTGCGAATCATGTGCAACACTCGAAGCCAAGGCTCCTTTTCTTATGCCGAAATTTTTCACGAAGCCGACGGCCGGCGGACTGTCAGCATAACGATTTACCAGGGCTATCTTCAGAAGATCACGGTCAGGATCAGCTGCCAGGTTCCCCCTTACAACCCTGGCTTTCTCCTTAATCTCCCCGGTGATAACCTGGCCGTTGATGGCTTCGATAACACGGATATAGTCACCCAGGGCTTTCACACTGAAGTCTTCCGGTTTCTTTCGTTTCGCTTTAAAATTATTAGGAGCGCTGTGAGATCTTTCCGGAATAAGGCATCTCCCATCCCGCGCCGCCACCATTCCATCCAGGATGGTTCTCTCCACCCTGAAGTCTACGAGGTTATCCACCAGAATCATATCAGCTGGATCACCGGGTTGAAGAAGACCTACGGCAAGATCATAGTGAAGTACAGGGTTCACCGAGGCGGCCCACAAAACATCAAAGAGATCGTATCCCAGCGCGACAGCCCGGCGCACATGATCGTCGATGTGATGGTGCAACAGCTCGTCGGGGTGCAGGTCATCGCAGCAGAACATTACTTGCAGCGGATAGCTTTCCAGAAGTGGATGCAGGGCATCGAAGTTCCGGGCCGCCGAACCTTCACGGATGAGAATGCGCATACCCAGGTTTGCTTTAGCTATAGCTTCCTCAAGAGTAAAACACTCATGATCCGTTGAAATGCCCGCCTCGATATAGGCAGCGGCGCCGTCGCCTTTCAGGCCAGGGGCGTGACCGTCTACGGGCTTTCCCAGGCGAATAGCACGGGAAATCTTTTCCATCACTTCGGTGTCCCTGTTAAGGACACCGGGATAATTCATCATTTCACTTAGAAAGTAAATGTCATCCCTTTTCAAAAGCTTATCGACGGCGCTTACACCCAGAACCGCTCCAGCCGTCTCAAAGGGCGTGGCCGGGACACAGGAAGGCGCCCCAAAGTGGAACTTCAGCAACGCCTCCTTCCCGCTTTCCGCCATGTAGTCTATTCCACGCATACCAAGAACGTTGGCAATTTCGTGGGGATCGCTCACGGTGGCGACTGTTCCATGACGAAGGGCCATGCGGGCGAACTCGTATGGAACAAGCATGGAGCTCTCGATATGAATATGGGCGTCAATGAAACCGGGAAGAATAAAGCGATGGCCGCTGACATCCTCTTCGAGAACATCAGTAATCCGTCCGTTGCTGATTTTAATCGAGCCATTGAATATCCGCCGGTTTACCACGTCAACAATGCGGCCGCTAACTGTTCGAATTGACTCCAGGGTCATCAGTGCTCCTTACCGCAGACTATCTTTCGCATTAAACTTTATCCCAGGAGTTTAATTCAAGGTTGTTCATTTTTTTCTTTCGGCCTGCCGTATAGTAGTGAATCACCCCCTGAAGAACCGCCTTCTCCCAGAACAGACAGGATATCCAATTTCAACCCTTCAGAAAGAACTGCAAGCGCCTCGCTCATGGCTGCGGCCGTTCCCGCGGGACCGCCGCCCTTGATACTTCTCCGGTGCTGATATGTATTCTGAAAAAGAATACGGTTTTCCGCCTCTTTTCTGTTCGTATCGATGAGAACCGCCGAGAATTCGAGGAAAACCTCTCTTCGGCCTGCCTCGATAATTTCAATGCAGTCCATTACTCTTCCTTCCAGGTGATAGCGGCTTTTTTCATAAGAGTAATCGGTAAAGACGGCTCTGAATATTCGCCCCCTCAGAAGATCCTCCGCCAGATAGTTCGTGACCATGACGGCGGGGCTGACTTTCCATCTATGATAGCGGTAGGCTGCCCTCTCATACGGGCTCGACCGGTAGAGCATGGAATTTCCATGGCAGGCTTCCGTGGCGGTGAAGCGAAGCACTGTTAAGGTGTCGGAAGTCAAAGTATCATCAGCCGATAAAGATTGCCGAATTTCAGGGTGCTCAAGTACATAGGCCGTCATTCCGGGAGTCGCCGTCCTTCCGCCCGCGCAACCGGCAAAGGCGAAGGCGGCTATTATTACCATGACAACTCCCGTGGAACCCTTAATGAAACCTTTTTCCCCCGCAATATAAATGAAACGCCTCATGCAGCTATTTTTCTCCTTCCCTGTCCCGCTCCGGCGGACGGCTGAAAATAATATCCGAAGGACTTAAAGACAGCCTCTCCACCAGCCCGTCGATGGCCCTCGCCGTACCTCGAAGCTGGGAACTCACGTCCCTGATCTCAAAAGCCGTGAATCGGACCGTTCTGTCAAGGTTTTCCATCAGGTCGCTCGTCCGTTTTTCCAGGCTTTCCATGTAGGCGATCATCTGTTTCGAAGCTTCGGGAAGATCGGCTTCACTGAGGGCAACATTGAGCCCTGAAATGAGTTTTCTCCCTTCCATGAGCAACTCATGCAACTCCACCACCAAATCATCGGGGTCATCACTTGAAAGTACGCGCTCCAGACGAACAAGGGTTCTGTCGAGATTCTCCACGATGTCAAATATTTTGGGATTTTCCAGAATAGCGCGAGCCGCCGCGGTAACAGATTTGAGGTCTTCCGAAAGACCCTTGAGGTCGATCTCAATCACCCTGTCGGCCAGCGTGTGAAGACGCGAAAATATCTCGCTTATTCCCGATGGTCTTGACGGTATAACTGGATAATGAACTTCAAAGGGAAGTTCCGGCATTTGTTCGTAATCCTCGTTTTCGCGCCGGTTAAGTTCAACGAACACCATTCCGGTTATTCCCACCGGCCTCAGCTGGGCCACCGTCGTCCGCTGTAGTTCTTCGTCAATATCTATTTTCATTATCACTTCAATAAGACGGTTATCCGGCGCAATTCCTATTCTTTCAACGCGCCCCACAGTAACTCCGCGGTACTTGACCGTGGAATCGGCGGAAAGTCCCTGAACGGATTCATCAAAATAGGTTGCGTATCGCTCTCCTTCAGCGAAATAATTTGACATGCCCAGCCACACCACTGCCGATACTCCGATGAAAATGCCAATTATTACAAATAGACCGATCAAAAATTTTGACCTGTTTGCAGACATTGACGCTCCTCTAATTTGCCGGCTCTTTATTCTCAACTATCAGGCGACTCGCCTGTTGAGAAAATTAAGTACTCTGGCATCGCTTGACCGATGCATCAGTTCACGTGGATCTCCTTCTGCAATAATACCCTTTTCCTCCCCGTCCAGCATGATCACGCGATGGGCGATTCCCATAATGGATTGAAGCTCGTGACTGACCACTATCATTGTCGTTCCCATTCCCTCATTGATATTTATAATCGTGCTATCCAGTTCGGCCGAGGTGACAGGGTCCAGCCCGGCTGAAGGCTCATCGAAAAAAAGGATTTCCGGATCCAGTACCATGGCCCTTGCCAACCCCGCTCGCTTCCTCATACCCCCCGACAGTTCCGACGGCAGGAGGTTCTCATGACCGTCAAGACGCACCAATCTTAGTTTCATCCGGACAAGCATTTCCCTCAACCCGTCGGGTACATCATTGTGCTCCTCCAGAGGCAGGGCAGTGTTTTCGGACAGAGTCATAGACCCCAGTAGCCCTCCGGACTGGAAAAGCACACCAAAGCTTCTTCGAATATTAGCGCGTTCGCTCTCATCTGCTTTATGGACATCTATTCCGTTTATAAGAACCCGTCCCTCCACGGGGCTGAAAAGACCAATGATGTGCTTCATAAGAACCGATTTCCCCGAACCGCTTCTGCCCATGATCACCAGGATTTCACCCCTGAAAACCTTGAAGCTAACATTTTCGAGAATTGTATTGCCCTCAAGACGGGCTGTAATTCCCTCGACACTGATAACGACGTCACGGCTTTCGTTATTCACGAATTCTCCCGATTCTTCAAAGGATCAGGGGAATAGTTAATTTTCAGGCGTTTCCCCTTCGCTCCACCCGGCATATTATCATGCTAACAAAAAAATAGCTTAAACGACAGCTTCGGACAGCTTGTAAATATAAGAACCCAAGGGTGGCTTTATATACTCCGATCTAAGAAAACGCGGGCCTCTGTCACAGGTAGTGAAAGACCACGGCAAAAATTGAATCGGAAAGAACAATAAAAAATATTGCAGACACAACAGCAGAAGTGGTGGCCGCCCCGACGCCCTCGGCTCCATGTTTAACCTTCAATCCCTGGTAACAGCCGATGCCTGATATTATGGCCGCGAAAACAAGTGATTTGATGAGACCCGTGCCTATATCGGAAAGAGCAATCGCGCTTCCAGTCTGATTTATGTAAGCTATAAGCGTAAGATCCAACCCCATGACACCCACCACCAATCCCCCCGCCAATCCGAATAAATCCGCGTATAATGTCAGGATAGGCACTACGATAAAAGCCGCCAGCACTCGTGGAACAACCAGGAAACGCATGGGATCAAAACCCATTATTACCAAGGCGTCAACCTCCTCGTTGACAACCATGGTGCCGATTTCCGCCGCGAAGGCAGACCCTGACCGCCCTGCCACGATTATCGCGGTCATCAGGGGCGCCAGCTCTTTTACCATGGCAATCCCCACAAGGGATGCCACAAAAATATTGCCTCCCAGAGGTTTTAGCTGAAGAGAGGACATAAAGGCGATTATAAGACCCACCAGAAAGCTGATAAGACCCACGATAGGAAGTCCCTGCACACCGATCCGCTTCATATTGCTTGCCACGTCTACCCATCTGATCCCCTTTGGATGAAGTATGGAATAGCCAAGCGCCGAGATAAACCCCCCAAGGAATGTCATTAAATTCCCGAATTCTGCCACTGCAGAGACGGCAAGCTTCCCGATTCCTTCGACGCGGCTTTCTGCATGTTTTGTCGGGACAGAAGGACTATCAGAGATAATTCTCAAGTCAATAAGGCCCATGATTTTTTGTGAATCTTCGCTTAGGTTGACGATCTCCACCGGCAATCCTACGGATTCCATATCTTTTTTAAATTTGGAAACCATCAGGGCCGCGGCATTGTCAAAATATTTCACGCCGGCACAATCAATAGTAAGTTTCGAAGGTCTCATCTCGCGGACATGGGATTTCATTTCAGCGGTAACCCGTCCCATTGTATCGAGGGACATCGTACCCTCGATTGCAAAAACCACCGGGCTCAATAGTGAACCGACGACGCTCAATTTAACATTCGAATCTTTTCGTTTCACGAAGGAAACCATTTTGTTAACCCTGTCCGTCAGATCAATGTTTGTTACTTTCAGTCGCGCCAGGGAACTCCACTGCCGGGACAATACTCTTTATAGTTTCCATAAAGATATGTGAATGGGCCTACCAACCACACTAACCGCATAGAAGCTGTCGCGTGTTGTCAACATATGGGGCATTCTTCATCACACCTGCCTGCCGTATAGGGCAAACAATCCATGTAGTGCTACCTTTTTCCACGGTGCAGAATGCCTTTTGTAATATTGCAGAGGTGATTGCTCATTCTTTCGATATCGGTGAGGATGTCGGAGTATACGAGCCCCGCGTCTTGAATACAGGAGCCTTTTTCAAGTCTTTTCAGGTGGTTGAGTTTGTACTGATCAATGAGAACATCTATTTCCCGCTCTATATTGAGCGTGATAAGCGCAGCCTTTTCGTCATTGTTGTCCAGGGCCTGCTTTGTATGCTTGATCAAGGCATCAGTCTTGCCAAAGAGACGATCCATCTCGGACCTCGCCTCGGGTGAAAAATCAAGCTTGTTTTCATACAGGCGCTGAGAAAGTTTCACTATATCTTCACAATAATCCCCCACTTTTTCCACGTCATTCACGCTGTGGAGGATAGCTGGAACCAAAAACCGCTGCTTGTCATTCAGTCCTGCCTGAGTTACCTCGACGAGATAAGAAGTTATCTTTTTCTGCATATCATCAACGGATTCTTCGTCGACGGTGATTTCATTCTTCAGCTTGTGACTGAAATTTTCACTGCACTGGCGGGTTTTATCAAGCATTTCACGGCACAGGGACAGCATAACCGACAGTTCTTTCAAGGCAGCCCTGATAGCCAGATCCGGTGTCGACAGCAGATGTCCTTCCAGAAAACCGCCACCTCTTTTTTCATAATCTTGTCCGGGCACCAGTTTTTCTAAAAGCTTAACGAAAAGGGGTATGAAGGGCAGCAGCACAATTGTGTTGAATACGTTGAATATGGTGTGTGTATTGGCGATCTGGCGGGCGATGTCTCCCGAAAGCATGGGAACATAATGAAGGTAAAGAGGGACAAGCGGCAAAACAATTAAGGTTCCGACGATATTGAACAGGGCATGGCCCAGGGCCAGGCGTTTGCTTGCCCGCCTACCCCCTATGCTGGCAATTAGCGCCGTCACACA
>JAQUQY010000005.1 GCA_028715865.1 Syntrophales bacterium | reverse complement strand
AAGCGGCGCCACGGATTACGTTGTTGACGGAGCCCGGACAGTCAAACTGTTTAACGGTCACCCGATGATGGCAAAGGTAACGGGTCTGGGCTGCGCGGCAACGGCATTGTGTGGCGCCTTTGCCGCAGTGGAAAAGAATCCCCTGGCGGCTGCCGTGAAGGCCACGGCGGTGATGGGCATTGCCGGGGAAATGGCCGCCTCGAAATCAGCGGGCCCCGGCTCACTGCAGGTGCATTTTCTCGATATTCTTTACAACCTGGGGAAGGCGGATATTGAAGATCGCCTCAGGATAAAGGAGTAGCAATGCGGGGGGTTTACCTGGTTACGGACAGGGATCTCTGCTTTGGCAGGTCCTTGGAGGACGTGGTCCTGAAGGCGGTTCGGGGTGGTGTCTCATGTGTCCAATTGCGCGAAAAGACACTTTCCACGAAAGAGTTTTTGAGTGAGGCGATAGCGGTGAAGGAACTCCTGGGTAATTTTCCTGTTCCGCTTATCATCAACGACAGGGTCGACGTGGCTCTTGCCTGCGGGGCCGATGGTGTTCACATAGGCCGGGACGACATGCCCTACGCCGCGGCCCGCGGTCTCATGGGGCCCCGGGCCATTATTGGCGTGTCCGTGGAAACCTGGGACGATGTAATGTTTTTCCAGGACCTGGATGTTTCCTATATCGCCGCGAGTCCAGTATTCGCTACTCCCACCAAGACGGACACCGGTAAGCCCTGGGGACTGGAGGGCCTTCGGGCAATAAAGTCCTTCAGCCGCCACCCCATCGTGGCCATTGGCGGAATCAATGAATCCAACGCCCGTAAAGTCCTGGAGGCCGGCGCCGACAGCCTTGCCGTAGTGTCATGGATATGCTCCGCCGATAATCCTGAAATGGCTGCCCGTCAACTTAAAAACATCATTGAAGGTTAAACTGGTGGGAAGCGGCAGTTTCTTGCGAACAACGGAATGATTTGGCGTGGGAGCTGCCTTTGGCACAGCGGCGGGGCGGCTTTCCGGGACGTTGACTTATCGTTTATCAATGGTTAAAAGGCCCCCGCCGTAAATGGCGGGGGCCTTTCGAATCACGTCAACAGAAGATAGCCTCCTGTCATATCTCGGCGTCGCACCGCAGGCATCGGGAAGCCTCTTTGATGGCCGTCTCGATGCTATAGCCAAGCTCAACTTCAGCAAAGTTTACGACTCTCTTAGCATTATCCAGTTCGGGCATCGCCGCCTGCGGCTGTTCATCGGAATCCTCATCGATCTCGAAGGGGATGTCGATTGTTTCTTCAGCCGGCGCTTCCCATGGAGGTTCGCCGTTCTTCGCTCGAATGGCCTCGTCTATTTCATTGGCGGCCAGGTGACCCGCCTGTATGGCGCCGATAACCGTCCATGGGCCGGTAACCGCGTCACCGCCCGCGTAAAATTTCGGATTGGTGGTTTCAGCCTTACGCCCTTCAGCCAGGTCGAAGCAGGACCACTTGTTTATGGAAATGCCGCTGTACTCGGGAACGAAACCGGGATCCGGCTCCTGCCCGATTGCGGAGATTACGGAATCCACGGTCAGCGTAAATTCCGAACCTTCCACGGGAACAGGTCGCCTCCTTCCGCTGCGGTCGAAATCACCGGGTTTCATCCTTACACAGGTAATGCCGTTGACCTTTCCTCCCTCGGATTTGATTGAAAGAGGCGCGACGAAGTATTCTATCTTGATGCCTTCATGCTCGGCGGCTACAATCTCTTCTTCCGCGGCCGGCATGTCTTCTCTTGTCCTTCTGTATAGAATGGTAACATCGGCGCCAAGGCGGACGGCCACTCGCGCCGCGTCTATGGCCGAGTTGCCGCCTCCGATTACGGCCACCCGGCTGCCGAGGGATTTCTGCCGCCCTATCCAGTCTTCCTCATTGAGGTTGAAATCCCTGAGGAACTCAACTCCTCCATAAACTCCGTCGCTGTCTTCACCTTCAACACCCATGCGCTGGCTCTTGTGAGCCCCGGGGGCAAGGTACACATAATCGAAGGACTCGTATATCTTGCCGAAAGATATTTCTCTTCCCACGCGGGTGTTGCATATGATTTCAACTCCCAGCGCCCTGATGTCATTTATTTCTCCGTCCATGATATCCCTGGGAAGACGATATGAGGGAATTCCGTAGCGCATCATGCCGCCGGGTTCTGGAAGTTCTTCGTAAACGGTTACCTTATAGCCCCGAAGCGCAAGGTCGCGCGCGGCGGTCAGACCCGAGGGCCCCGCGCCGATGACGGCGATCTTTTCTTTTCGGGTAGCGGGAACGGCCTGGACTGCCGGTTTCAGGCCATTATCGGTGATGAAGCGTTTGATGAATTTAATGGCAATAGGCTCGTCCGACTGTGCGCGGCGGCACTTGGACTGGCATTTGTGATCACATACCCTGCCGCAGATGGCCGGGAAGGGGTTCGTTCTCAGGAGCACCTTGTAGGCGTCATCGAACCGCCCCGCGTGCACCAGGGCCAGGTAGGAGGGAACATCCATGCCCACGGGGCAGGCGTTCTGGCATGGGGACTTGAATAGGGAAGCGCAGACTCCAGCCGGACAGTGCTTGTCCCTGATGTGGATTTCGTATTCATTCCTGAAATACCGGATGGTGCTCAGCACGGGATTGGGGGCCGTCTGGCCGAGGCCGCAGAGGGAGGCGTCTTTAATGATGCCGGCCATTTCTTCGAGCTTTTCAATATCGCCTTCCTTGCCTCGCCCCTCGCAGATATCCGTCAGTATCTCCAGCATTCTTTTCGTACCCTCTCTGCAGGGTACGCACTTGCCGCATGATTCATCCTGGCAGAAATCCATGAAGAAGCGCGCCATATCTACGGGGCACATATCCTCGTTCATGACGATCATGCCGCCCGAGCCCATGATGGCGCCCAGTTCAGCGACAGTTTCGAAATCAACGGGGGTGTTGAGGTGTTCCACTGGTATCATGCCCCCCGAAGGTCCACCCAACTGGGCGGCCTTGAAATTCTTACCACCGGGGATTCCTCCGCCGATTTCATAAACGATGGTTCCCAGGGTCGTTCCCATGGGAACTTCCACAAGACCCACGTTGTTGACGTCGCCCGTAAGCGCGAAGACTTTCGTGCCCTTGCTCCTTTCGCTTCCGATCGACGAGAACCAGTCGCTGCCCTTGTGAATGATCTGTCCCACGTTGGCTAAAGTTTCAACATTGTTAAGAATGCTGGGTTTCTTCCACAGTCCTGCCACGGCGGGGAAGGGCGGGCGTGGACGGGGAGTGCCGCGCTTGCCTTCGATGGAGGTCATGAGCGCCGTTTCTTCACCGCAGACAAAGGCGCCGGCGCCCTGGTAGATTTCCACGTCGAAGCTGAATCCTGTGTCAAGGATGTTTTCACCCATCAGACCATATTCCTTCGCCTGCTCTATGGCTATGGAGAGGCGCCTGATCGCCAGTGGATACTCGGCACGGCAGTATATATACCCCCTGCCTGCACCGATTGCCTTTGCGGCTATTACCATGCCTTCCAGGACGGCGTGGGGATCCGCCTCCAGAATGCTTCGATCCATGAATGCCCCGGGGTCTCCTTCGTCTGCGTTGCACAGAACGTACTTGATGTCGCTCTCCGTCTGGGAGGCAAACTTCGACTTGAGTCCCGTTGGGAAGCCGGCGCCGCCCCTTCCTCGCAAGCCTGAATCCAGCATTGTCTTAACGATATCCGATGGGGTCATTTCCGTGAGCGCCTTTGCCATTCCGGCGTATCCATCACGGGCGATGTACTCGTCTATTATTTCCGGATCGATGAGGCCCTTATTTTTCAGAACCCAAAGCTTCTGGTTTGAAAAGAAGGGAATTTCTCTCATCTCGGGTATGACAGTTTCCGTAGCGGCTTCCTTGTAAAATAGACGTTCGAGGGGTCTTCCCTTCAGGAAGTGTTCTTCCACAAGTTCAGGGATGTCTTCACTCTTTACTTCAACGTACATTAACCCCTCGGGATAGGTAACCATGACGGGACCCAGGGCGCAGAAACCGTTACAGCCCGTTTCAACTAGCCGGATTTCTTCGGAAAGTCCCTGCTTTGCCAATTCCGCTGCCAGGGTCTGCTTGACCTTGATGCTTCCCGTGGCGTGGCAACCTGTGCCGCCGCATATGAGTATGTGAGACCGAAATGCCTTCATCGGTTGTCAACCTCCTCTGATTTAGTTATGGAATGAGTGTAAAATCATCAAGCCTGCTCTTTACCGCGCGCCAGAACGAAAGGTGTCTGAATCTCTCCCTGAAGGATGTGCCGCTTGAATATCTGCCGCATCTTGTTCTCGTTAACGTTTTCGTAAACAATGGGATCCTGTCCCAGTATTTCCACGGTAATCTCCGGTTCCCTGCTGCAGAGACCCATGCATCCCGATGTTGTGACCATGACATCCGACACCTTGGATTCATCGATTTCATCCATGAGGGTGTTCATTACGCTCCTGGCTCCCGCGGCGATTCCGCAGGTTCCCATGTGCACGGTCACGCGCACTCTCCGATCGCCTTCCCTGAGGGCGTTTTCGGCCTGTACCCTCTCCTTTATTTTTTTGAGGTCATCTATTTTTAACTTGGCCATGGCTCTCCCTCTCAGTGGTATTGCTCAAGGATGTTTTTCAGCTTGTCAGGCTTGACTCTTCCATGAACGTTATCGTTGATGACTATGACCGGTCCGAGGCCGCAGGCGCCCAGGCAATGGACCGATTCAAACGTATATCTTCTGTCGGGGGTTGTTTCGCCCTCCTTAAGCTTGAGGTTGTTCTTTATATCTTCGGCGAGCTTCTTTCCGCCCCTCACATAGCATGCGGTTCCAAGGCATATGCGAACGGTGTTTCTTCCGCGGGGCTTCATTGTAAAAAAGGAATAGAAGGTCACAACGCCATAAACCTGGCTTAAGGGGAGATTAAGGCCTTCTCCAATTCTCTGCTGAATGGGAACGGGAAGAAATCCGAGGAGCTCCTGAGCCTTTTCAAGCACCGGTATAAGCCCCCCCTCTTTACCTTTGTAAGCAGTGATTATGCCGTCCAGTTCCTGGATCTGCTCACTGGAAAATTCCTCCAGGAGCGTTTCGTAGTTAGATTTCATACAATTTCCTCCCTATAAAGTGTCATTGATAACCATGACTGAGAATCCTATTCCTGGTGAGGCTATCCGGATTTTGCTGCGAGCTCCGCGATACCTTCCCGGATGTTCTTTCCAATAAAGTTTATTACATCTGCATGATTAACCGGTACGTCTTCAAGCATGCCCCGCAATTCCCTGGTGTCGAAAAGGTAACTTCCGCCGTTTATTTTATGGCGGTATACAAAATCTATCTCCGGATTACCAGCTATCAGCGTCATCACTGTCTGATCCATTCTGCCCAGAGGCTGGCGGTCAATGTGGCCCAAACGGAAAACGGCCTTTACACGGGTTCCCTTCCCTTGATCTGAGGTTATGGAGAAAAAACCGCCCGTCGCCCTCGCCGCCTGGGCGAGAAGAGGAATTCCAAGGCCCACTCTTCGAACCTTCTTGGTCGTGTAGAAGGGGTCAAGCGCCAGCTTTATCGTTTCCTGGTCCATCCCTGATCCATCATCATCGATTTCGATTGTCATTGTGTCTTCGATGGTGGACTCGGTTATAGTTATTTCAACGAGCTTTGAACCCGCGCGGGTTGAGTTTTCGGCGATGTCGAGAACATGCATGGAGATCTCTTCCATGATTTACTCCACAATGGCCCGGCCATCGTGTCTTTCAAAGGCCATCTTGAATTCTTTGACACTGGGTTCCCTGATACGGAGAATGGTTGATGTCCTTCCAATATCTTCCAGCCGGTGGGCGTCGGAGGAGGAAATGAAAGAGTGGTTAGCCAGTTCAGGATACATGTTTCGGGCCGCGCTTATTCCCGTTCGGTACGAAACCTCAAGGGCGTCAAGGTGAACATTGTCAGGTATGAAGCCAAGCTGACCGATGATTCCGAAGCTTTCCCTATCGATATGAGCGGCTATGATGATTCCTTCAAGGCGGTGAACGGTATGGACTATGTCGTTTATGGACAGAGTCGTAGACCCGATCAGGAGCCTTTCATTGAAACCCTCAACCTCGTCCCGGTCATTTACAATCGCCTGGCAACCAAAAACAGCTTCGTCATTCGTTCCCGGCAATGACAGGTATATGATTTTCTGAAGATCGACAAGGGATTCGGTGTTATCAAAGAGCGCGATCAGGTGAACTTCTTCCCTGCTCGTTACTTCCATTCCCGGGAATACCTTAACAGACGTACCCCGGGCAGCTTCTATCGTGTATTTGACGTTTTCCGAGGCATTGTGGTCACATATGCCGATGACATCAAGATCGGCCTCAATTGATCGGCTAATGAGAGCCCTGGGGTACATGTCCAGCTCAGCACATGGAGACAGGCATGTATGAATATGGAAATCACACCTGAACTCCCTCATGGACATTGTTTAAGTTCCTTTTTCTCTTTCACCTCTCCGGGATCATGAACTTAAAGGGGCCCGCGTCCCGGCAGCGGGCTGAAACAGCTATTGCCCGGTAATAATCTCATATATCTTGCCCGCGATTTCAAATCCCGGCAGATCCGTAACCAGGATGGGGACACTCTCGCGAGTCGCTTTTTCAAGGGTGTCCTCGTCAGGTTCTCTGCCAAGGGCAAGAACAATTCCGGCATGTTCCCGCAAGGATGCCACGGCGACTATGTTCTGGTGGGACTGCCGGGTTATCCACAAGTCCCCCTTCTTACTGTTGGCGATAATGTCACTGAGGAGGTCGCCAACATATCCACCCTCAACTTCCCTGTCGAGTTTATCGTGGCAGCATCTAACGCCGAGATTCAGTTCCCGGACCAGGCTTGCAAGGTTCATAGGTTATTCCCTCTGTTAATGATAATCTTGAGGTGGGTTCCTACGTTAACGGTTGAAGATATCTCGAACCGGTCCGAACAGCTTTTTATATTATAAAGACCCATTCCGGCGCCGAACCCCATTTGCCTGATGTGCTCAGTTGCCGTGGAATATCCGGGCTGCATGGCCAATTCAATATCCTCGATTCCTGGGCCTTCGTCCTGGACATCTATGCTTATCTCATTGTCGTCAACTATGAGGTTAATCCTGCCGTTTCTGGCGTATGATATTATATTCAGTTCCGACTCATAGACAGCGATTGCCGTTTTTCTCAATATGTCATCGTGTATGTTCAGATCCTTAAGGATCTTTTTGATTTCAATCGATGCCATGCCCGCGTTGTCGAAATTTCCTCCCTCCACGGCTAGTGATTTTTTGTAGGTTGTATTCATAGTTTAGAGTTGTTTATGCCCCCTATTTTTTCGACACAGCCTACTATGCCGTTGGCGTACAGCCGTCCCGACGTTTCAAAGAGAATATAATTCGTTGAAAGAACGGGGATATCGAGCTCATGGGCCAGTTTCAGCGTGTCCTGGGGAGGAGTTTTGCCTCTAACGATTATGAGAGCGATGGCATCGAGTATGCTGGCCGTACGCACGACCTGGGGGGTTGTCAATCCGGTCAGGATAAGACTTCCCGACTTTGCGAAGGCCAGGACGTCACTCATGAGGTCGGCACTGAAGGCGGTTTTGACTTCAATGGCAAGGTGCCTGTCCTCACCGACAAGAAGCTTGGCATCAAGAACTTTAACGACTTCACCAAGTGTCAACGGAAACTCCTTTCCGGCAGATGAACCCTCCAAGAAGCTGAAGCGGCATGGAATTTTCCCTCACCACCCAGTCTTGATGCCTCTCGAATTCGAAAATGAATCTCAATATTCCGACGGCGAAAAACGGATTCTTGCTACCACAGAGAACCGGAGATGTCAATTCTTTTTGTCTGGTTGTGCAATCTCAATTGCCTGATATCCTGTGCCATAGAGTGTCGCCCTGAAGAATTCTTTTCGCTGAAAGCGGTTTCAAAAGTACTGAGGGGTGGAATTCAAATTGTATCGGCGGAAACAAAGGCTCCTGTTTCAGAATCGCCGTAAGGATGGGATAAAGGCGATCATGAATAGGGGCGTAATAACTCAACAATGCAAAAATTAATAAGAACTGCTATTTTTTTGCTTGATATTAAATTATTTTTGCATAATACTCAACTGACTGCGGGTCAGAATCTGACCTTAATCCACTATCGTCCGCATGAAGCATTTATGGCTTACACGGTCGAAATTCAGCGAGGTTATAAAATGGTTGGTCCCGAGAAAAGAAGGAGGAGAGAAAAAGCGCAACGGAAAAAAGCGATTTTAAAGGCAGCCAGAAGACTTTTTACCGAGCATGGATTCAGGCCCGTAACCGTTGAAAGCATAGCGAAGAAAGCGGAATTAAGCAAGGGAGCGGTTTACCTGTATTTCAAAAGCAAGGAAGAGATTTACGGCCAGATTCTCCAGTCCGATATCGAGTCTTTTCACCGCGAGATGCTCCAGACCTTCCAGCCCGGCAGGCAAGCTTCCAAGATCCTCTTTGACTTCGCCGATGCTTATATTGACATTTTTCTTAATGAGAGAGAACAGTTCAGGACCCTTATGAACTTTATGCTCAACGCGGAGAATCTTAAGCTGTCTAGGGATGTACGGAAAGAGATCATCAGGGAGACAAACAGCACAATTTCTCTTTTAGAAAAAATCCTTCAGCTGGGCGTGGATTCGGGAGAGTTCATGAACATAAAGCCCCATAAAATTTACAGTCTTAGAAACATTTTGTGGGGGCTTCTAAACGGCATTATTTCCCTCCACCTTTTTGTTGGCGATGAATTGACTCGGGAAGAACGAATTCGATCCGGTGTCAGGGAGGGAGTGGAGGCTGTGATAGCGGGGTTGAAAAAGAATGACTGCCTGGAGAAGTCATGACCAATGCAAGTGCAAGAACTCGTAATCACAACTTTCTTATGGACCAGCAGTTCGATTTGAACGGCCTAACAAAAACAAGATTACAAAGGAGATGAATATGGCTAGCAAATGGATTGATGAAAGGGACAACAGCTTTCTGCTGCATGAAGTTTTCGAAATCGGTAAGGATATCCTTGGCAAGAGCCCCTATGCCGATCATGATGCGGACATGGTTAACATGGTACTGAACGAGGCGGCAAAGCTGGCAGAGAATGAAATCGCCCCCACCTATCCGGACGAGATCCACAAAAAACCTGTTGAAGCCGTCTTCAAGGACGGCAAAGTGTTTGTTCCCGAGTCCTACCACAGGCTCTGGCAGCTTTACTCGGAGGGAGGTTGGATGTGCACCTCTGACGAGTACGAATACGGCGGCCAGCAGCTTCCTGCCGTGGTGAGCGCGGTAACTGCCCAAATGTTCCTGTCCTGCAACCAGGCCTTCGTTATGTACCCGGGCCTTACCCACGGGGCGGCGAGGCTCTTAATCGATTTTTTCGAGCATCCGCTGAAGAAGATTATTATCGAAAAGATGTTTACCGGTCAATGGGCGGGAACAATGTGTCTGACAGAGCCTGGTGCGGGTTCCGATGTGGGCGCCCTCAAGACAACGGCAAAGAGAAACCCGGACGGCACCTTCTCCATCACCGGAACGAAGTCCTTCATTTCCTCCGGGGATCATGACCTGACCGAAAATATCATTCACCCCGTGCTGGCGAGGATAGAGGGCGACCCGGCCGGAACGGGCGGTATCTCCATTTTCGTTGTTCCGAAGATCCGCATAAACGATGACGGCTCCCTGGGAGAGCCCAACGACGTTACCTGCGGCAACATCGAGAGCAAGATGGGGATCCACGGAAATGCCACCTGTACATTGAATTTCGGCGACAAGGGCAATTGCGTCGGTTACCTCATGGGACAGGAACGCGAGGGCATGAAGATCATGTTCCATATGATGAATGAAGAGCGCCAGGGCGTCGGCATGATGGGTGTGGCGCTGGCTACAGCCGGGTACCGCCATGCCGTTGTGTACGCCCAGGAGCGCCTCCAGGGGGCCAACATTATGGCCGGTAAGGACCCAAACGCACCCCAGGTACCCATAATCCAGCATGCCGACGTGAGGAGGATGCTTCTCAAACAGAAATCCATCACCGAAGGCATCCGGGCGCTGACCCTGTTGTGCTACTTTTGCATGGACAAGAAGATGGTTGCCGAAACCGAGGATGACAAGACCAAGTGGACCGACCTGGTTGATATCCTGACTCCCCTGGTCAAGGCATACTGCACTGATATGGGGATGGTTGTAAATGACCTGGCCGTGCAGACTTTCGGAGGATACGGGTACTGCCGTGAGTATCCCGTGGAGCAGATGATGCGAGACCAGAAGATAAACTGCATCTACGAGGGCACCAACGGAATCCAGGCCCTGGACCTCCTGGGCCGCAAGCTTCCTATGAAGAAGGGGATGGTGTTTGTCAGCCTCCTGGGCCTTATGCAGGAATACATAGCCGAGGCCAAGGCCGTGGAAAGCCTCAGCGCCGAGGCGGCCGTGGTTGAAGCGGCCATCAACGCCTGCGCCGGGACCGCCATGGAATATGCCGGCATGTTGAAGAAGAATCCCTTCGTTCCCCTGCTGGGCGCCTATGACTTCATGCACTGCCTCAGCGATGCCATAACGGGCGCGCTGCATCTGAAGATGGCCGTCACTGCCACCCGGGCGCTGGAAAGCGCTTCCCTTGACAAGGAGAAGCATTTCTATACCGGAAAGATCGAGGGGGCCAGGTTTTTCATCAACCGAACCACCGCTGTTGTTCCGGCCAGGTGTGAAACAATAAAACAGGACGAGATTAGTGCCGTGCGCATACCCGATGAGGCTTTCATCGTTTAGTGGAGCGCGGCTCAAGCAATGAGCGGGGAGGGAATTTCCCTTCCCGCTCATTCCCTCCCCTGGATGCCGGCTAACTCGAGGTGACTTTCATGAAGATCGGTTATGTGCAGTATGACCCGATTTTCGGGGCCATAGACCGCAATATTGAAAAGGTTATCGCGCTGATGGAGCCCTTGGAGGCCGACCTCCTGGTTCTGCCGGAACTTTGCATGACCGGCTACCTGATCACTTCCCGTGAAGAGGCTCTGGCTCTGGCCGAAGAGGTCCCGGGTGGAAAGACTACAAATGCCCTCTGCCGGGCTGCCAGAGACAAGGACTGCTTCATTGTGGCCGGCCTTGCAGAGCGGGACGGAGAAAATATCTACAATTCCGCCGTTCTTGTGGGTCCTGAAGGGTTCATCGCCTGCTATCGCAAGATTCACCTGTTTTTCGAAGAAAAGCTGTGGTTTACCCCCGGCGACGGTGGGTTTCAGGTCCATGACCTGCCCATAGGAAAAATCGGCATAATGATATGTTTCGACTGGTTTTTCCCGGAATCAATGCGCGCCCTTGCCCTGAAGGGAGCTCAAGTCGTCTGCCATCCAGCCAATCTTGTGCTTCCATTCTGCCAGGACGCAATGAAGACCAGGTGCCTGGAGAACAGGGTTTTTGCCGTGACGGCAAACCGAACCGGCTGTGAAGAGCGGGGAGGAAAGCTGCTTTCCTATACGGGTTTGAGCCAGATAACCGGTCCAGGTGGTGATATCGTTCACCGCTGCGGCGGCGCTGAGGAGATTGCCGTTGCCGCGGATGTTGACGTGGAACGAGCCTTGATCAAGTCCATAAACGAATACAACGATCTTTTCAGTGATCGCCGTACGGAGTTCTATTCAGGACTGTTTAAAGAGTAAGAAAGGATTTCCCGAAGATCCGGGGCAAAAGGTTTAAGTGAGGTCTTTTTGGACTCAACTGCAGGTATAAACCAGTTTATCAGCGGAAGTTCCTGCTTCTCTGCCTGCTATGATCATTCCCAGCGTATGGAGGAGGCCTTGAAAATCAGCCACACTTCCCTGCCGGGCAGCAGGTCCAGCTGACGGGCCCCCTGGCGGGTAAGGCGGCAGGTCAGGGGGAGATCTGCTATGTCAACGTCGATAATGATTGAGCGATCTTCACCGTGTGAGGTCATTCTGTTTATGCGCCCCGCGAGGATGTTTCGCGCCGAAAGATCCGATGGAGGATGCAGTGATACGATTATTTCCGAAGGGTCGAGGATTCCCGTGGCCTTCTCTCCGGGCGGCGAAACTGAGTAGATGCAGCGTCCATCCGAAAGGTTTCGCCGGTAGAGATCTTTTTCTTCCTTTGCCCATGGGCCGGGGATAAGGTTTGCGGACTCGATTGTTTCGATGCGGCCTCCGTAAATCTTTATGACCCTGTCGGCGGCACTGTTGAGCCAAAGGCTGTCATGGCTGGCTATGACAAGGGAGGTGCCGTACTTTTTACGGTGCGTTTGTATGGACTCCTTGATTAGCAGGGCGTTTGCCGGGTCCACTCCCGAAGTCGGCTCGTCGAGAAGAAGCACACGGGGCCGTATGACCAACCGGGCGGCCAGTGCCACCCGCTGCGCTTCTCCCCCCGAGAGTTCGTGCCATCGACGGCCCGCGAAGTGGTCCGGTTTCAGTCCCACCATATCCATGGCTTCAAATACCCTGCCTTTTAAGGAACCAGTCTCACCTCTTATTTTCAGGGGATAAGCGACGTTTTCGTAGACACTTCGTTTCAGGAGGTAGGGATCCTGGGACAGCAGCGTAACGGATCGGCGGACGGAGAGGCTGTCGTTATCGGTTATTGTCTTTCCCCCGAAGAGGACTTTCCCATGGTGCGGGTCTTCCAGGAAAGACAGCAGGGAAAGGATGGTACTCTTGCCCCCCCCGCTGGGACCGGTTAAGCCTATCGATTCGCCATCGCCGATGGTGAGATCAGGTATAGTCAGCTCGAAATGATTTCCTCGCCGGTGCCGGAGATTAATGACTCTGTAAAGCTCTTTAGATGCCGCTGATTCCATCAGGATCTCTTTTTAAGGGCCACCAGCATGATGTTGACCAGCAGGGCAAGCGTCAGGAGAACTATGCCCAGTGCCATGCCCAGTGCGAACTGGCCCTTTGCCGTTTCCAGCGCGATGGCAGTTGTTATGGTCCTGGTGTACCACTTGATGTTCCCGCCTATCATCATGGAGATTCCCACTTCCGATATGGCCCGGCCGTAGGCGGTTACCGCGGCGGCGGCAATGGCGTGACGCGCCTCCATGATGCTCGCGAGCAGAAGCTGGCCCTGCCTGGCTCCCAGTGTCATGAGGGTCTCGCGAAGCCTCCTGTCCAGGCTTTCAACAGCCGTGGCAGTGAGGGATATAACAATCGGGGTTATGAGGATGGTCTGCGCCACGGCGATTCCTGGAATGGTGAAGAGCAGCCCCATACCTCCCAGGGGTCCCTGACGGGTGACGAAGGCGTAAACCACAAGGCCAACCACTACGGTGGGTAGGGCGAGCAGGGTGTCCACAACGGTGCGTATCTGCCGCTTCCCCGGGAATTCGTAATATCCCAGCAGGAACCCCAGGGGCACCCCAATAACAAGGCTTGCCGTAATCGATAGAGAAGAGATTTTTATGGTGGTGAACACCACGGTATAGGCTTCAATGTCGCCTGAGAAAAGGAGACGCAGAGCCTCAATGAAACCATTTGTAATGTAATCCATTAAAGGGTTCTTGTTTTCTATTCAGTTTTCTGCGGGGAATCCTCGGCAACGTCCCATAGCGGCGCCGGTTCCTGATCCCGGCAAAACCGGACCCTCCGCAGTCGAGTTTTTACAATTACTTAGTTGTCGGCGTTGGGATAAAAAAGCATCTTTCCCAAAAGGGTGAATTCGCCGATCAGTTCCTGTGTCTCCGGTGAAACTATCCAGTCCACAAAGGTCTGCGCCAGATCGATCTTCGCGTTTCCGCATTTTTCCGGGTTGACCGCCATAACCGCGTATTGATTGCGAAGCACCTCATCTCCTTCAACAAGTATGACCAGCGGGGGTGTGTCTTCATACCTGGCTTCAAAAGTTATGTAGGTTCCCCGGTCGGTGAGGCAGTAGGCCTGCCGTTCCGAAGCGACTATCAGGGTGTTTATCATGCCCTGTCCCGTCTGAATGTACCAGGGTTCCTTTTCCGGCACTGCCGCCGAAGACTTTTTCCATATTCCCAGTTCAGCCAGGTGGGTTCCAGACTTGTCGCCCCTGCTGGCGAAGGGGAGCCCTTTGGCGGACATGGTTTCCATGGCTCCGGCCGCCGTCATTCCCTTGATATCTCCGGGATCGGATTCGGGACCTACGATTACGAAATCGTTGTACATAACGAGAACTCTCTCCACTCCATATCCGTCGCCCACAAAGTCCTCCTCCATGCCGGGATCATGGGTAAAGACGATATCCACGTCGCAATTGCGGCCCAGGGCGATGGCCTTGCCCGTCCCCGTGGCCACCCAGCGGAGCTCAATGCCGGTCTGCTCTTTAAACGGTGGAGCAAGATACTCGAGCAGGCCCGTGTTGTCGGTGCTGGTGGTGGTTGCCATCATGAGAACACCGCTTTGGGATTGGGCGGGAGTGCCCGTGAAAAAGACAAGAGCCAGCGCTGTCATTATCAGAATCTGAATTCGTGATGCCATTATTCACCCTCCTCACCATTGGTAGTCATCGGTATGATTAGGTAGTATATGGTAATAAATTGTAGGTTATGGTTAGTATAATGCCCGGAAGTTTTTGTCAATGGAATATTGCCGCAAAAATGAAAATGTTCAGGAGAAGAACTTCAGTGCATTCCTCCGAGATAGGCATTCTGAACCTCCGGGTTTGCCAGGAGAGCCTCTGCCTTGTCTTCCAGAACGATTCGCCCTGTTTCGAGAACGTAGCCGCGGTCGGCCAGTTTAAGCGCCAGGCGGGCGTTCTGTTCCACCAGGACGATGGTTACCCCGGACCTGTTGATTGCTTTGATGGTGGAAAAGATTGATTTCACCAGAATGGGCGCCAGGCCAAGGCTTGGTTCGTCCAGGAGCAGAATCTTGGGGTTCGCCATGAGCCCGCGTCCGATGGCCAGCATCTGCTGTTCACCTCCGCTGAGGGTTCCCGCGAGTTGGCCGCTGCGCCTGTTTAGGATGGGGAACATTTCAAAAACCCACCCCAGGTTTCTGCCGACCAGGGCTTTATCCACGGTGGTGTAGGCCCCCAGGCGGAGGTTTTCAAGGACCGTCAGTGTCCCGAAAACGCGGCGCCCCTCCGGAACCTGGGCCAGGCCCAGGTTGACGATGTGGTGGGCTTCCAGCTTGTGGAGGGGGACGTCGTCCAGGTAAACCCCGCCTCCGGAGGGCTTGACGAGACCGCTTACGGTCATGAGCGTCGTTGACTTTCCCGCCCCGTTCGCGCCGAGGATCGTTACGATTTCCCCTTGTTCCACGCGAATGTTGAGTCCCTTCAGAACCCTGACATTACCGTATTTCACTTCCAGGTTTTCAATGCGAAGGCGCATGTTCAAAAGTCCTCATCTTCATCATTGCCTGGGGGGCCAAGGTAAGCCTCGATTACGCTCTGATCCTTTTGTATGCCCTCAGGCGTTCCCCTTGCTATCATGATGCCGTGATCCAGAACGACAAGTTCTTCGCATACTTTCATTACCAGGTTCATGTCATGTTCGATAAGAAGCACCGTTATTCCCCTGTCCCGGATCTGTGAAATGATTCTTACCAGGGAACGTGTTTCGTGGTCGTTCATGCCTCCCGCAGGTTCGTCAAGTATCAGGAACTTGGGCCTTGTTGCGAGGGCCCTGGCGATTTCCAGCAGACGCTGGTTTCCGTAGGAAAAGTTCCGTGCTGCCATGTCGGGATTTGAGTCAAGCCCGACAAACTCCAATTCTCCCGCCGCGATATCAATGGCTTCACGCTCCTCGTGTTTCTGCCAGGGGAGGCGAAGCATAGCGCCAAAAATTCCGGAGCGCATACGGCAGTGGCACCCGGCAAGGACATTTTCCAGGGCGCTCATGTTCTGAAAAAGACGGATTGTCTGGAAGGTGCGGGCTATTCCAAGGGATACGATCATGTTGGTGCGCATGCCGGAAATATCTCGGCCGTCAAAAAAAATAGATCCCCTGTCCGGCAGGTAGTTCCCGGTAATAAGGTTGAAGACGGTAGTCTTGCCCGCGCCGTTGGGGCCTATCAAACCGACGATTGATCCCTGGTGCACTTCGAAGGAAACCTCGCTCACCGCAAGTACGCCGCCGAAGGACTTGGTGAGATCTGAAAGGCTCAAAAGAGTGTGTTTGCTCATCCCTCGATTCCTTCTTATCCCGCGTTAGTCTTAAGCTTGTAGGTCCGGGAGAGGGGAGGCAGGATTCCCTTGGGCCGGAAAATCATCATTAGAACCATGGCCGCGCCGAAAACAAGCATCCTGGCGGCGGCAAACTCACGAAAAACTTCCGGTAATCCGATGATGAGGAAGGCTCCCAGCAGCACGCCCCTGATGTTTCCCGAACCTCCAAGAATGACGATGGTGAACATTATTACTGATTCCCAGAAGGTGAATGACTGGGGCGAAACAATGGTCATCTTCGACGCAAAAATCATTCCTGCCATTCCCGCCCAGAAAGCGCCAAGCACAAAGGCCACCAGCTTGTAGTGAGCCGTGTCTATGCCGCTTCCCTCGGCGGCTGTTTCGTCCTCGCGTATGTAATTAAGAGCTCTGCCGAAACGGGAGTTCTCCAGGCGGTGAAAGAGGAAGACAGTTACGGCTGTAAAGGCGAATATGAGGTAGTAGAAATCATGGGGTGTTCGTATCACGTAGCCCAATAGATTAGGCCTGCTGATTCCGAAGATGCCGTTGGGGCCGCCGGTTATTCCGAAGATATTGTTTACCAAAGCTATGCGCACAATCTCTACGATGCCGATGGTAACGATGAGCAGGTAGTCGCCCCGCAGGTGGATGATAGGCCGCGCAACTATAAGGGCGAAAAGGCCGGCCGCTATCCCGCTGAGCGGCATAAGCCATAGTACGGGTATCCCGAACTGGGTGTTCAGAATAGCCGTTGTGTAGGCGCCTATGGCGAAAAAGGCCGCGTGGCCCATATGAAAAAGGCCTGCATACCCAAGTATTACGTTCAGGCTCAGGGCTAGTACGGCGTAAAGTCCTATAGAATTGAGGACATCAACCCAATAGGCGTTAAGCCAGATGGGGGCGGCCAGCAGCACAACAACTATGAGAGAGTTTACGATAATGCCGTGCTTCATACCTTATCCGCCACCCTCTCGCCCAATATGCCCGTTGGTCGAACTATCAGGATAAGAATCAGAACGATGAAGGATATGGCGTCTTTCCAGGCAAGGGAAATGTAGGTTGCTCCCAGTGACTCGATGACGCCAAGAAGCAGCCCCCCCAGCATGGCTCCGGGAATGTTCCCTATGCCTCCTAATATGGCCGCTGTGAATGCCTTCAAACCGTAAACCCAGCCCATTGTGAAGTTTATCTGACCGTAGTACAGGCCGACCATCATGCCCGCCGCTCCTCCCAGGGCGGGGCCGATGAGAAAGACGTACATAATTACCCGGTTCACGTCGATGCCCATGAGGCGCGCCGCTCCCTGGTCAATGGCGGCGGCCCGGATCGCAGTTCCGGTCCTGGTGCGCTGGACGAAGAGGTAAAGCCCCGTCATCATCACGATGGAGGCTCCGAAGAGAACGATCCGCATCACCGGTATGGTGAGGCCGAACAACGATATAGCCGTGACGGGCAGCAGATCGTGGGGATAGACCCGGAAGCGGGCGCCGTAGATCAGCATGATGGCGTTCTGAAAGAAAATGGAAGCCCCCAGGGCCGAAACCACCGCCGACAGCCGCGGCGACGTCCTCAGGGGCCGGTAAGCCGCACGTTCCAGGAGCGCTCCGATTACGGCCACCAGGCCCATGACCATGAGGATGAGCACGAGTATTCCCGCAGCGGATCCGATATGGCCGGTCAGGCCCAGGGACAGCAGGAGGGTAAGTCCCAGGTAGGCCCCTATGGTGAAGAGGTCGCCGTGGGCGAAATTAATCAGCTTGAGTACGCCGTAGACCATTGTATAGCCCAGGGCGATGAGGGCGTAGATGCCGCCCACAGCCAGGCCGTTAGTGAGCTGTTCAAGGAATAGCTGCATCACCTTACCTTTGTCCGGCGCCATGGCAAGTGCCTGCCGGGATTGGGGGAACTTTGTCCCGGCAGGCGCCGGCGTTTAAACTGTAATCTGGATTAAACCGATCAAGGTTCGGCCGTTCACTGCTGCATGATGAACCTTCCCTGTCCGTCTACTTTGTAGACGCGGTATAGTTCACCGATGCGGTCGCCCTTGCCGTCGAAGGCGATGTTTCCGGTCAGGCCCTGAAAATCCTCAAGCCCCGCGCGGAGGTATTCTGCTGTCTTTCCTGGTTCGGTGGAACCGGAACCTTCGATTGCGGCAATGATGACCTTGAAGGCATCCCCGGCAAGGACTGCCCAAACCGAGGCGGGGTCACTCTGGTATTTCGCGCGATAGGCTGCCATGAAGGAGCTCGCGTCATCTGAATCAAGGTCCTGTGGAACGGGAGGACTCAGGAACATGAAGCCTTCCGACGCCTCCACGCCGGCGATCTTCACAAGGTCGGGATTGTTGGTGGCATCGCCGCCTATGAAAGGCACGTTCCAACCCATGGCCTTCTTCTGGCGCAGGAGAAGGCCCGCTTCGGGAAAGTAACCCGTGAAGAGCACCACGTCAGGGTTGCGTGACCGGAGCTGTGACAGTATAGTGCTGTAGTCCCGCTCACCCGGCGTCAGGGCGTCGAAGAGGACTATGTTCACATTGTCGGCTATTAGCAGGGATCGGGCCTCTTCGGCCAGCCCCCTGGCATAGGTGGTGTTATCATGGAGGATGGCGATCCGCTCAAATCCCATGGACTTAAGGGTGTTGGCCGCAACAAGGCCCTGCTCGTCATCTCTCGGGGAAGTGCGGAAAAAGTAGCGAAGGCCCTTTTCACTCAGGCGAACCGCCGTAGAACCCGTGGCCACCTGGACGATCTTGTTTTCGTCATAGATGTTCTGGGTGGCTTCGGTAATAGAGGAGCCATAGGTGCCGATGACAGCCACAATGCCTCTCGTGGAAAGCCGCTGTGCCGCCAGGGCCGCTGTGCGGGGATCACCCCCGTCATCCTCGGCGATGATCTCTACCTTCTGTCCCATCACGCCTCCCGTATTGTTCAGCTCATCGGCCAGCAGCTCGACAATCTGCTTCATGGCCAGGCCTTCGCTGGCCCAGGAACCGGTGAGGGGCGCCATCACGCCGATACGGACCTGCGCGTCCGCCCGTTCAACCATCATGGGAAAAGCCAGCAGAACTGCCATAAAACACAAAACCAG
>JAQUQY010000004.1 GCA_028715865.1 Syntrophales bacterium | reverse complement strand
AAACGGCGCCGAGAAGCTTCTGCTGTGCGCAGGAATCGACCTTGATAACCATGCCGTCTATTTCATAGGGAAGTTCCTTCCGCCGCCCTTCCATTTCATGGAAACACTGTATGCAGTCATCGATGGACTCCACCCTTCGGGCGAGAGTATTAACGGGGAAACCCCATTCCCTGAGAGTGCCAAGAATTTCCCACTGGCTGTCGAAACCGGGTCCTTTGGCTCCTATTATGGAGTAGCAGTATATGTCCAATGGTCTTTGCGAGGAAACACGAGGATCGATCTGGCGTAAAGATCCGGAGGCAGCGTTCCTGGGGTTAGCGAAGGTTGGCTTCCCTTCCTCTTCCTGTCTGCGGTTAAGCGCCTTAAAGGCTTCGATGCTCAGGAATACTTCGCCACGCACCTCAAGAGGGCCTGTAAGTTGCCGGTCTTTTAAGGGCGGTATAACCGCCGGAATCGACTTTATAGTCTTCAGGTTCCGTGATATGTCTTCTCCCAGGGTTCCATCACCGCGGGTAAGCCCCATACTCAATGTTCCATCTTCATATATAAGGTTCACCGCTACTCCGTCCAGTTTTGGCTCCACAACAAAGGCTGCTTGCTGATCAGGTCCCAGGAGTGAGGAGATACGCCTGCCGAATTCATGGATGTCTTCTTCAGTCAGGGAGTTGGCAAGGCTAAGCATCGGCGTTAGATGGGGACGGGTTTCAAAGGCGTCAAGGGGTTCAGCTCCAACGCGTTGTGTCGGCGACGCGGACAGGTCTGTTTCATCCGCCCAGGCGAGTTCAAGCTCCGCGAGCTCTGCCATCAGGCGGTCGTATTCCGCATCGGATATTTCGGGATCATCGAGCTGGTAATAGCGGCGGTTATGGTACTCTACGAGCTTTTTCAGCTCTTCAATGCGTTGCAGGGCTGTCTCGCGGTCCATAATTAATTATTTTACGCGTTTTAGGTAGGGGACGTCTCCGGGAGCCTTTTTCTGGGACGATGCCGCTTCCTGGGAAGACTGGAGTACCTGTTCGTTGAATATTTTATTTTTGACACGCACGGCATTTATAATAAAAAAAATAATAACGGATTTTTCCCATTCCCTGCTCGTGTTGAAGCTTTCCATTCTGTCCTTGTAGATGTCCCAGAGACCTGCAAGAGATGCTTCGTCAAGGGCAAGGATCTGTTCAGCGATTTTTTCCAGGGACTTTTCAAACATGGATGTTTATCCTGCTTTAATGCTTATTTTTTCGCTACCGTAGCGGTAGCAGGGAGAAATGTCAAATCAAAAGAGAAAGGCCACATAGACCTTGAATTTTTTAGATATGACGTTATAATGCCACCATCGTGAGACATAAGTAATGAAACTTGGTGTTATATCGGACACTCACCTGAAAGCCCGTGATGAGTGGCTTGAGCAGATAGTCACCGATTATTTTCAAGATGTCGACGCGGTACTACACGCGGGTGACATTGTTGACGGTGGAGTGCTTGAAGTCTTTGCCCACAAGGAAGTCGTGGCTGTCTGCGGAAACATGGATCCCTATCCCTTACGAAACACCCTGCCTTCAAAGCTTGTAATGGAGATAAAGGGGCATCGCATAGGACTGATTCATGGATGGGGCGGGCCGGCGGGAATTGAAGAAAGAATAATAGGCGAATTCGACCGTGTCGATTGTGTCGTATTTGGCCACACCCATGCCGCGCAAGTGGAGTACTTTGGGAAGGTTCTTTTCTTCAACCCGGGGTCACCGACAGACAAGCGCTTTGCCAAGGAAACAAGTCTGGGAATTCTTGAGATAGGTAAAACCATTGAAGGAACAATCATTTCCCTGGAGGCCAGCCGGGGCAAATAGAGGAAGTTAACGTCCATGGAATCGATTATAGCGCCGGAAAGGATCAAGTACATAAAAAGGGAAAAAAAAGAAGGATGCATATTCTGCTCGGATTCTCTCAGGGAGGAGGCCCTGGTCCTTCACGAAGGCAGTCTCTGCTTCGTCATAATGAATAAATACCCCTACACGTCGGGGCATCTCATGGTGGCTACACATCGCCATGTGGCCGAAATGTCAGCTGCTACCAAAGAAGAGCTGATTGAATGCCTGGAGCTGACAGTACGTTCGGTGGAAGCCTTGAAAGCCGCCTTCGACCCCCAGGGCTTCAATATCGGAATGAATGTCGGGGCGGCGGCGGGGGCAGGCTATGAAGGACACATGCATGTTCACATAGTGCCCAGGTGGTCCGGGGACACAAACTTTATGACTGTTCTGGGTGAAGTTCGAGTCATTCCTGAAGAAATCGAAAAGACGAAGGATATTTTGAAGACGCTATTCTAATACGAGGGGAGATGGGCGATGAAGCTTCTGTATACGATTGTAATTATGCTGGTTGTGCTGTTTGTTATTACCTTTTCAATGGATAATACGGAAATGGTCCATCTAAGCTATTACGGTTTTATTGATCACAGTGTTCCAGCTTATCTACTACTTTTCATTTCCTTCGGCGCGGGAATAATTTTTGCCGGCTTCTTCGGGACCGTAGAGAGATGGCGGCTGGCCCGAAAAATTTCTGGACTGAACCGAAAGATTCGAAGGCTCGAGGATCAAGCGGCGAGAGCGGAAGAAGGCTTAGGCGATACCGACCAGGGTTGATTGCCGAATAAGCAGGATGCCGGGAGGAATAATATTTTTCTTGTTGACTCCACGCTGAAAAAACTGGCCCGTTGGCTCCTGATAATGGGATATGACACGATTTGCCACGAGGGCTCAATAGACAGGGAGCTTCTTAACAGGGGCGCAAGGGAGAAAAGAATCGTACTTTCAAGAAAAAAAGAGTTGGCTGAGCGGAATTACAGGGGCAGGCTGCTGGTTGTAAGGGCTGACGGGCGCGACGAACAGATAGAAGAGGTGATTGAAGCGCTCCATCTTAAGCCCCGTTGGGAAGAGGTGCTTACCCGTTGCCTGTCCTGTAACGAGCCGCTCGAAAAGATTTCACAGTCCGATGTGACGCAACGTGTACCACCTTACGTGGCAAAGACACAGATCACTTTTTTTACCTGTACGCGCTGTGGTTCCGTTTTCTGGCCCGGTACTCACCGGGAGCGCATTGTAGAATATCTCAGGCGCCGCAATCTGATGGATCGCCCTTGATTTTTTCCAGGGTATGCTTCAGTGCCGGCATGAGAACGGAAAGGTTTTCCCGGGCCCCTCGAGGGCTTCCAGGCAGGTTGATCACGATTGATTGATTCCTGATGCCCACGATGGCCCTCGATATCATGGCGTGGGGGGTTTTTTTCAGGCTTTCCAGCCTCATTACTTCTGCCATTCCGGGTATCTCACGGTCGATTACTTCCCTGGTTGCGTCGGGGGTCACGTCCCTTGGGCTGACGCCGGTGCCTCCCGTTGTGACAACCAGGTCGAGCTTTTCAATATCAGTGAGTTCGACGATGACCCCGGCTATGGCGTCCTTTTCATCCGCCACTATCCGGTAGGATATTACCTCCGCGGGAAGCGTCTCCAGAAGTTCCCTGACCACCGGGCCGCTTATGTCATTCCGTTCGCCCCGTGATCCCCGATCGCTGACAGTGACAACTCCCGCCCTGATAATCACAGCTATTCTTCCTTGTCCCTTTCCTTGGCGGCCTCGGCTATTATTTTTTCCTGAAGGTGAGCCGGCACCTCATCGTAATGGGAAAACTCAAAGGAAAAAACACCCCTGCCGCTCGTAATTGATGTAAGTTCCGCTGCGTAGGAAAGAATTTCAGAATAGGGCACCTGCCCCTTTACAACCTGGTTGGGACCGCGCTTATCCATCCCCAGTACGCGGCCGCGCCTGCTGTTCAGGTCGCCGATGACATCGCCCATGTATTCATCGGGCACTTCAATTTCAATATTCATGATTGGTTCGAGAAGGGTGGGCTGTGATTGTTCAAAACCCTTCTTGAAACCCATGGAACCAGCTATTTTAAAGGCCATCTCCGATGAGTCCACAGTGTGGTAGGAGCCATCCACCAGTGCCACCTTTACATCCACCACGGGATACCCCGCGACAATTCCGTCGGCCATGGCCTCCACTATTCCCTTCTCCACGGCGGGAATGTAATTCCTGGGAACAACGCCACCCACTATGGCATCGACAAATTCAAATCCTGCCCCCCGTTCCGTCGGCTCAATCTCCAGCCAGGTATCACCATACTGGCCCCTGCCTCCAGACTGCTTTTTGTACTTGCCCTGTACCCTTGCCTTTCCCTTGATAGTTTCCTTGTAGGGAACCTTGGGCTGCTTCAGGGTCACATCGACACCGAATTTCCGCTTCATTTTTTCAAGGGTTACATCTATATGCACCTGCCCCATGCCGGAAAGTATCATTTCTCTTGTCTGGTCATCCCGTCGGAGGTTCAGGGTGGCATCTTCCTCAATGAGACGATTAAGCGATGAAAAGAGTTTATCTTCGTCACCCTTGGATTTCGGGTGAATGGCGTAGGAGCATACAGGATTGGCTGAAGCCGCCTTCTCGTACAAAATAGGCGCCTTCTCTTCACAGAGAGTGTCTCCCGTTGAGGTTTCCTTCAATTTCGCCATGGCGGCGATGTCTCCTGGAATCAACGATTCGGCTGGCTTCTGGTTTTTCCCTTCCAGGTAGAAAATAGCTCCACACTTTTCTGTTGTGTTCCTGGAGCTGTTGTAAAAGGTGGAGTCCGCCCTGAGCGTTCCGGAATAGACACGAAAGACCGTAAGCTTTCCAGCGTATGGATCGGCTATCGTTTTGAAAACCATGGCCGAAAAGGGGCTGTCCACTTCAGGAGTACGGATTTCTTCTTCACCGGTTTTAGGGTTTGTGCCGACATGGGAACCCCGATCCAGTGGAGAGGGCAGATAATCAGTAAGCATGTTCATAAGCGCCGCGGTACCCAGGTTTTTGAGAGAGCATCCGCACACCGCGGGAATAATGTCGCCGGAGGCCACGCCCCGCCGCAGGCCTGTCTTGATCTCCTCAGGCGAAAGGGAACCCTCTTCCAGGTATTTGTCCATCAGAGCTTCGTCGCATTCGGCAACGTCTTCCACCATGGCTTCCCGGCTGGAGGCGGCGGCTTCCGACATGTCATCCGGGATCTCATCGCGCTTTATCTTGCCCTTCGCTTCATCAAACATCAGGGCTTTCATTTCTATTAGATCCACCAATCCCTTGAAGGATTCCTCCTGGCCCAAAGGGAGGAAGAGGGGGGTCACTTTCTTTCCGAGACTATCCTGAATACTGTCCAGGGCCGCCTGAAAATTCGCCCGTTCGCGATCCATCTTGCTTATGTATACTATTCGGGGAATTTTAAGCTCGTTGGAATACTCCCATACCTTTTCTGTCTGAAATTCTGCGCCTCCCACGGAATCAACAACAACAACGGCACTGTCCACTGCTCTAAGGCAGTTTCTGGTATCCATGGCGAAGTTCGCGTCGCCGGGGGTGTCGAGGAAATTGATTCTGCATTTGTTCCATTCGAAACTGCTGACAGCTGAGCTGATCGAGATGCGTCGCTTATGCTCTTCCGGTTCGTAATCGAGGCTGGATGACCCCTCATCCACTCTTCCGGGTTTGTCAGACTTGCCGCCGACCAGGAGAAAGGATTCACACAGGGATGTCTTTCCGGTTCCGCCGTGACCGACAATAGCGATATTTCTCAATGAGTTGGAGTCGTGTTTCGCCATGATATTTCCTTTCTGGGGAGCTTTTATGCAGAGAGAGTCTCTAACGTAGATGCTCTTTTCAAGTCAAGATAAATTTGTGTTTTAAGGGAACTTATTGACTATTATGAAAAAACGTGTTATGTAGGCCCACTGTTTAAAAAACGTGAGGTACCCGGTGGAAATGTTTAAAATAGGCGACATGGCCGTCTATCCCGCCCAAGGTGTGGGGGTCATTGAGAACATTGAAACAAAAGAAATCATGGGGTGTGAGCAGTCGTTCTATATCATTAAAATTCTGGGCAACAACGCGAAAATCATGATTCCGGAAAACGGCGCCGATTCCGTCGGCTTGCGTGAAGTGATTTCCGAGAATGACATACCCCGGGTATACGAAATTCTCAAGGAAAGAAAAGTAACCGTCGATAGGCAGACCTGGAACAAAAGATACAAGGAATACTGGGAAAAGATAAAAACCGGATCGGTTTACGAAATTGCCGAGGTCCTGCGGGATCTTCTAATTCTCAAACTCGACAAGGATCTCTCCTTTGGTGAGAGAAAAATGATGGATATAGCGAAAAACCTTCTTGTTATGGAAATATCCATAGCTCGGCGCTGCAAACAGGAACTGGTGGAAAAGGATCTGAATGCCATATTCGCCATGTGACCTTTATCATAGATAAATCAACGTTCTTTGACAATCTGCTGTCCGCTGTCCGCCTTAACTATCTTCATGAAGGGGGGTAGGATGTTAATCATCACGATTAGGTCAATTTTCATCGTGGTATGTTCCATCATTGGTTATTTCGCACTAAATAATTATTATAATTTCCCCATTTCTCTGGCGGGTTTCGTCATCGGCGCCTGGGTCGCCATCATGGTCCTGACTATAGAAAAAACTCTTCGGGACGTTCCCCTTGACATGTTTCTTGGCGGCATCACAGGCCTTGCCATTGGTCTCTCCCTGGCATATCTCTCCATGAGAGGGCTGCGAAACATCTCTTTTGCGGGAGAACAAACATACATTCCCTGGCGATACCTGAACATTTTTATTTTCATTACCCTCGGATACATAGGCCTTAGCATAGGTTCGAAAAAAGGAAGAGAAGTAACTTCCTACGGCCGAAACTCTTCGACTCATGGCAGCAAGGAGATTAACTGCAAGATACTCGACACCAGTGTCATTATAGATGGAAGGTTCGCCGACATATGTGACACAGGGTTCGTCGAAGGAACACTTACGGTCCCGAGGTTTGTTCTCGATGAGCTTCAGTTGATAGCCGATTCCTCGGATTCAATCAAGCGATCCCGGGGAAGGCGGGGACTTGAAGTTCTTAACCGCATGAAAAACAGCTCGGGCATTACCATAGAAATCTCGGACATAGATTTTCCCAAACTGAAAGGCGTGGACGCCAAGCTTGTGGCCTTGGCGAAAAAGCGTGACGGCGTAGTTGTGACCAACGACTATAATCTTAATAAAATCGCTGAATTGCAGGGCGTGAAAGCCCTCAACGTAAATGATCTTGCCAATGCGTTGAAGCCCCTTGTTCTTCCGGGGGAGTCAATGTTTGTCAAGGTCATAAAGGAAGGAAAAGAGCCCGGTCAGGGTGTGGCCTATCTGGACGACGGAACCATGGTTATCGTTGAAGGCGGGCTTCGCTACCATAAGCAGAATGTGGAAGTGATAGTCACCAGCGTCCTGCAGACGACAGCCGGCAGGATGATTTTTTCCAACGTCAGGAACGATAATTCCAGCTGATAAACCAAAAAGGCGGCCACTGGGCATGAATTCCCCAGCTGACGCCTTTCCTTGCTCTATAACTGTCACGCCGGTGAGGTGGTGTCGGTGATTGGGGTATTTCGATCAGCATAATGAAAAGAAAAGAAACTGAAAACAGCCATTCGGAAGTGGTTGCCATAGTGGTGGCGGGCGGCGCCGGAAGCAGAATGGCGGGCAAGATACCAAAGCAGTACAGGCTGCTCGACAAAGTTCCCGTTCTAGTCAGAACACTCCTTGCTTTTGAAGAGTCCTCATGTGTGACCGGAATAATCATTGTTGTTCCGGAGAAGGACCGGGGCGGACTCTTTCGGGAAGCCTACAATAAGTACAGGTTTACAAAGATTCTTGATGTCAGGCCGGGAGGCGCCACGAGGCAGGATTCAGTCAACAACGCCCTTGCCGCTATCGGTAATAATGTTGAAATCGTCGCTGTTCACGACGGGGTTCGACCCCTCGTCACGGGTGATCTTATAGATCTTTCAATAAGAGAAGGACGGATTCGGGGCGCCGTAGCAGTCGGTACCCCGGTGACGGATACCCTCAAGAGCGTGGATTCCAGTAACAGGATAGTTGGCGCCGTGGAGCGGGATGGGCTGTGGTTTGTGCAGACTCCACAGGTGTTTCACGCCAATATAATTAAAAAGGCCTATGAGAAGGCTTTTAGTGACGGTTACTACGGAACCGACGACGCTGTTCTCGTTGAGAGAATCGGTTTTCCGGTAACAATGATAGAGGGGGCAAGGGATAACTTGAAAATCACCATGGAGGGAGACCTGGTCGTGGCGGAGGCTCTGCTGAAGTTGAGGAGGTCCGGGGGTGGCCGTAATTCATAAAAATGATTTTCTCGGGATCCATTGCCGATATTTTTACAATAATTCCTGCCGGATAAAGACAACGAAACAGGGTTTTAATGGATTTTCTCCGTAATCAGCGTGTAGGGTTTGGATACGACAGCCATCGCCTGGTGGAGGGCAGGAAGCTCTTTCTCGGCGGCCTTGAGATTGACTGCGACAAAGGCCTGCTGGGACATTCCGACGCGGACGTTCTGCTTCACGCCATCGGGGACGCCATGCTCGGGGCGGCCGGAGCAGGCGACCTTGGGAAGCACTTTCCCGATGACAATATGGCCTGGAAAGATATTTCCAGCGTTATTCTGCTTGAAAAAATACTCTCTGTAATAGGAGAAAAGGGTTATGAAGTACACAATGTGGATGCCACTGTCGTCCTCGAAGCACCCCGTCTTGGCGGCCACATTGCTGAAATGGAAGGAAAGATAGCCAGGGTGTTGAAAGTGAGCCAGGACAGGGTAAGCGTCAAGGCTACTACTAACGAGGGGATGGGGTTCATAGGGCGCGGTGAAGGCATTGCGGCCTTTTCCGTGGTATCCATAGTAGAAAAGAGAAAAGATTAAATTATTCTGATGAGTTGAAAGGAAGCGAGGAATGAGAACCATTAGGGACTTTGATCTTGATAAAAAGAGAGTGCTTTGCCGCTTTGATTATAACGTTCCCCTCGACGAAAATCTGGATATAGTGGATGACAGGAGAATCAGGGCTTCAATTCCCACAATATCATACGCCCTGGATCACGGCGCCATAATTATCATCATTTCCCACCTGGGCCGCCCGAAGGGCGCCGTTGTACCCAGACTGAGCCTTGCCCCCGTGGCGAATCGCCTTTCGGAACTGCTGGGAAGGGAAGTGACAATGCTCCCCGACTGCGTCGGTGAAGATGTTGGCCTTTTTATTGAAACATTGAAACCCGGATCGGTGACCATGCTGGAAAATCTCAGATTCCACAGGGAGGAAACGAATAATGAAGATGACTTCGCCAGGGAGCTGGCAGGATATGCCGACGTTTACATAAACGACGCCTTCGGCAACGCGCACAGAAGCCATGCTTCAAACGTGGCTATCCTGCGCCACGTAAAGGAGCGAGGCATAGGGTTGCTTGTGGAGAAGGAACTTAACTATTTCGAAACAGTTCTGAAGAACCCCGCAAGGCCTTTCGTGGCCGTTGTGGGCGGCGCTAAAGTGTCCGACAAGCTTGGAGCCATCGAAAACCTGGTGGGACGGGTTGACAAGATGATAATAGGCGGCGGCATGGCCTTTACATTTCTAAAGGCAATGGGCCATGAAGTGGGAAACTCCCTGCTGGAAGAGGATCTAGTCGAATTGGCCCGCCGTGGTATTGCTTCGGCACGCGAGAGGGGCGTCAAGATGTATTTCCCCGTTGACTGTGTCATTGCCCAGGCTATCGATCACGCGGCAGTCACAAAAATAGTGCCCGTTCAGGAAATTCCCAAGGGGTGGATGGGCCTGGACATCGGGCCCGCGACATCACTGCTATTCAAGTCAGCTCTGAGCGACGCTAAAACGGTGGTATGGAACGGCCCCATGGGTGTTTTTGAAGTGGATCCCTTTTCGAGGGGCACATACGCCATGGTTAACGCCATTGCTGACCTGCACGCCCTTACCATAATAGGCGGCGGAGATACCGACGTGGCAGTTCATCACGCTGGCAAAACGGAAAGCATGACCTTCATTTCGACGGGAGGAGGCGCGTCTCTATGGCTTCTTGAGGGCAAACGGCTTCCTTCTATTGTGGCTCTTGAGGATTGAGTAATACCTTCTCGTTTATTATGGTTAACTCTGCACGCGCTGATCATAAGCCACAGTCAATCAGCAAAGAGAAAAGGGTTGGGCCTTTATCTACAAGTTGCTGACCGGGGGGCGTGGATTATCAGAAATATCAGGATAATTGTTGAATACGAAGGAACCTCATACCTGGGATGGCAGAGACAGGCTGGAGGGGTGACCATTCAGGGGCTTCTCGAAGCCGCGGCCGGGAAGATTCTCCAGGAAGAAATCCGCCTTATTGGATCTGGGAGAACAGACGCTGGCGTTCACGCCTTAAACCAGGTCGCCAATTTCAAAACGGGCTCAAGTTTGCCGACATTGAACATCCTGCGGGGAATGAACAGCCTCCTGCCCTTTGATATCGCGGTACGCGCCATTGAAGAGGTTGATGAAAGCTTTCACTCCCGCTTTAATGCTATATCGAAGGAATACCATTACCTGATATACAACAGTCCGGTAAGGTCGCCTCTTAATCACAACCGCTCCTGGCACATACCAGATCCCCTGGACATGAACATCATGAACGAGGCTGCTGAATTCATAAGGGGCAGCAATGATTTCGGCGCTTTCCGCTCAACCGGGAGCTGTACGTCAAGTGCGGTCCGCACAGTGACCAGGGCCGGTTTCGCCCGTGAAGGGGATCTTGTCACATTTGAGATAGAGGCTGACGGGTTTCTCAGGCACATGGTAAGATCTATCGTTGGAACTCTCGTCACTGTGGGAAGGGGCAGAGCGACTCCTGACGGGTTCCGGTCTATACTGGAGTCACGGGACCGGAAGCTCGCCGGCATGACGGCGCCCCCCGGAGGATTGTTTCTTATGAATGTGAGGTACCGTTGAAAAAACCCATCATTCCCATGACGGAAGAACTCGCGGCCAAAATAGCCGCCGGCGAGGTGGTTGAACGCCCGTCTTCGGTTGTTAAGGAGTTGGTTGAGAACGCCGTTGATGCCGGCGCTTCCAGAATCGAAATAGATCTTGAAGAAGGGGGCATTAAATCAATCCGCGTGATCGATGACGGTGAGGGAATTGAAGCTTCCCAGGTGCCCCTCGTCTTCGAGCGACATGCTACCAGTAAAATATCGTCTTTTGATGATCTCTGCCGCCTTGGCACATTGGGTTTCAGGGGAGAGGCAATGTACAGCATCGCCGCCGTATCCAGGGTAGATCTGCTTACCAGAAGGCGGGAGGATACTTCGGGTACCAGATGTGTCGTTGAGGGGGGGCGCATGGCCGCGATTGTTGAGGCCGGATGTCCTCCCGGAACGTCCGTAAGGGTAAGGGACCTGTTCTACGCGATGCCGGCACGAAAAAAATTCCTTAAGAGGCCTTCCACTGAGCAGGCCCGCTGTCTCGATATTGTCACGGGGCTTGCCATGGCGAATCCTTCAATCGCCTTCCAGGTCAGGGCAAAAGGCAGGATTCTTATTAACCTTCAGAGCACTGAATCCATAATGGACAGACTTTACCTTCTTCGCGATAAAGATTTCAGGGGTGGCGCTCTCGAAATTGACGCGGTCCGGGAAGGAGTTCATATACACGGAGCCATCTCGTCCCCGGAAATCAGCCGGTCCAGTTCGAAAGAAATTAACTGGTTCGTCAATGGAAGGCCACTGAGAGACGCTCTCCTCAACCAGGCCCTTATGGCCGCCTACAGGGGCATCATTGAACCAAAGCGCTATCCGGTGGCGGTGCTATTTCTTGAAGTACCGGGTGAAGAAGTCGACGTAAATGTTCATCCATCAAAGCTTGAAGTCAGATTCAGGCAACCGGGAGATATTTTCAGGGCTGTCTCCGGCACTCTGTCGGAGAGGCTGTCTATCATGTGTGAAAGAGAGCCACCCGTTCTGGACAAGTCCGGATCTTTCTCTTACGGCGGAAGCCGCGGCGGACTTGATGTAAATGAATCTTTTCCGCGTTATCGTGTACAATCCGAAGAGAAGCGTCACTTTGTGCCCTGCTCGCCACAAATGAGATTCCTGGATGGAAATAAAGAAGCGGATGAGGGAATTTCATCAGGAAGACAGGGCTTCTTTTCCGAGCTCATGTACCTTGGACAGGTGGCGGGACTTTACCTGGTTTTTTCGGGCAATGAGATTATTGTCCTTCTGGATCAGCACGCCGCCCACGAACGTATCATTTTCGAAAAACTGAAGGCCTCCCGGGAAAAGGACATTGTATCCCAGCGACTTATGCTCCCCGATATAATTGAATTTACGCCCGGATCTTTTGCCATTCTAATGGATCTTCTTCCTGTTCTGGAGAACATCGGCTTTGAAATAGAGCCCTATGGGGAAAATACCGTTTCAATAAGAGCCGTTCCTTCTGTCTTGGCCGGGGCCGACATGAAGCGTGTCATATTGGATACAATTGATGAGATGGAAAACACCGGAAACCTTTCCGGCAGCGAGGAAAAGAGAGATAAAATAATCATTTTGATGGCTTGCCATGACGCAGTCAGGGGATCTCACAGGTTGAACGAAGTGGAGGTTGCCGCCCTATGCTCCGATCTCGATTTGATTCCCAACGCAAGGACATGTCCTCATGGCCGTCCGCTGTTCGTTGTTATTGACGAAAGGGAGCTGGAACGGCTCTTCCGCCGCCGGTAATTGTCTGATGGCCGAGGTGACCGAAGCATCTAAAATAATCGTTATTACCGGGCCCACGGCGTCCGGAAAAACGGCGGCAGCCATGGAGCTTTGCCGTATTTTCAACGGAGAAATTGTAAGCGCCGACTCGATGCAGATATACCGCTACATGGACATCGGCACTGCAAAACCGACTGATAAAGAAAAAAAGGCGACGCCTCACCATCTCATCGATATATTAAATCCAGACGAGGAATACAGCGCGGCCCTCTACCGTTTACAGGCTTCCGAAGCGATCGAGTCGATCAGGAGCAGAAAAAAGACGGTCTTTGTCACGGGCGGCGCCGGCCTCTATATCGAAGCGCTCCTGGGAGGCCTGATAGCGGCACCGCCGGCTGATCAGGGTTTTCGAGACTACTGCAGGCGGGAAGCGGCAAGCCGCGGGCTGGAATCTCTCCATGATCTGCTGGAAGAGAAAGATCCTCTTGCTGCATCACGAATACATCCCCATGATTCAGTGAGGGTAATACGCGCCCTGGAAGTTCTGGAGCATACAGGGATGTCCATATTTGATCATAAGCGAAAGCATGATTTTTCCAATGCAAGTTATGATTGCTTCAAGATTTGCCTGAGCCCTGACAGAGAAACCCTTTATACAAAAATAAACGAAAGAACGGACGACATGATAAGTCAGGGTCTGGTCGCTGAAACGGTGAGGCTCATGGCAATGGGGTATGATGATTCATGTCCCGCCATGAAGTCCTTCTGTTATCGCCACATGATCGACTTCATTAGAGGAGAAATCAGCCAGGATGAAGCGGTTCGGCGATTAAAAAGAGATACTAGAAATTACGCCAAACGTCAGATTGCCTGGTTCAGGCGAGATAAGGACATTAGTCTTTATGTTCCAGGCGCCACAGAAGAAATGGCCGATGCTGTTTCGATGTTTCTTGATTTGAAGCCAGGCTAATGAGGGAAGACGCCGGATCGTTGTGGGCCCGAAACTCAAAATTTCTTGACTTCACGGATACATAAAGATAATTATGCTGGCTTGCGATAAAACAATCGATGTGCCGTCAATGTGCAGGAATCTGACGCGAAAGCGGCGCCTCCAAAAGCTCCGGGACGGGGCAATGTCGGGTAATCCATGATGCGTCTACAACTGAAGTACATTCATGCCATAATGAAATTTCACCGTTCGATTATACCGCCGGTGATGGTCGGGATTGTAATCATGGGGGCGTTATCATGTGTTGCTCCGGACCGTACGCCACTCAGCTTCCTGGATACTTCTGAACATCACACTTACACGGGCATGGTTCTGCTGAAACAGGATAAGTTCAGCGATGCCGAGCGTGAATTCAGCCTGGCCCTCAGGCTAAACAAAAAATCAGCCCTTGGACACGCTGGAATGGCTATGATCAATGCGAACCGCGGTGATTTTGGAAAAGCCTTTGAATGCCTGGACAAGGCGGCGGAACTCGTGCGGAGAGACAGGGAGCGTCTCTTTGTTCATATATCGAAGCTTCGCCTCTATACCATGAGCCGGTACCAGGATGACTGGATGTCAAGAGCGGAAGGGGAGTTTGTTAAAGCCCTGGCTGTCGATCCCCGTTCATCGGCGGCTTATTATTTCATGGGCCTTGCCCGTATGGCTAATCACGAGTTCCAGAAAGCGGGAATGCTTTTTATCAGGGTTCTGGATCTGGATGACGAATACCTGGATCATGCAGATCGAGAATGGAAACGGGTTAAAAAAATCCTCATCGTGAACCCATCGTCCGAACTGGTTGAGGAAGTCGCGCTGGCCGAAAGGGTCACCCGCGGCCAAGCGGCCCTTCTACTGATCGAGGAGCTGCGTCTTGATGATTTGTACCGCGGACTGGGGATATACGTAGGCTCTTCAGCACAGGCCCAGGAAATAACGGACATAAAGAACCATAGATATGTCAGGGAAATAGAAAGAATTGTTGAAATCGGCGTAGAGGGGCTGAATCTGTATCCGGACGGCAAATTTTACCCGAATGATATCGTAACGAGACTGAATCTTGCCGTCGCCCTCCATGATGTACTTGTCAGGGTCCTGGGAAGGGGGGAGGACGTATATGATTACGGTGATGATTCACCATTTTTCGACAGCATCGATTGTGATCATCCTTACCGCAAGGCCGTTATGGCGGTAACATCCCGGGATATCATGAGTCCGGAGATGTTCGCCGAGAGCAGGCTCGCTCCTTACTCGCCAATGTCGGGGGCCGACGCACTAATGGCCATTCACAACCTAAGGGGAGCTTTGCTTATAGGTTTCTGAATAACCTTATCTGCCTGTCAGGGCGTTAAGGTTTCTCCCAAAAGTATCAAAAGTCATTAAAGGCAGGGAAGGTGAAATGGAAAAAGACGAACTGAGCGCGTCCTATGAACCGGGCGATGTGGAATCAAGATGGTACCAGTACTGGCTCGATAAGGGACTCTTCCGGGCTTCGGACACAAGCGACAAGAAGCCCTTCGCGATCGTCATTCCCCCCCCCAATATTACGGGTATGCTTCACATGGGACACGCCCTGAACAACACGCTTCAGGATGTTGTCACCAGGTTCAAGCGGATGAAGGGCTATAACGCTCTATGGATGCCGGGCACTGATCACGCCGGCATCGCGACACAGAACGTGGTCGAACAAGAGCTTGCCAGGGAAGGAACGACTCGCCACGAGATAGGGCGGGAAGCATTCGTGGAGAGGGTCTGGCAGTGGCGTGAGAAATACGGCGGCATCATACTAAACCAGCTTCAGAAGCTGGGCTCTTCCTGCGATTGGTCACGTGAACGGTTTACAATGGACGAAGGCCTGTCCCGGGCGGTGCGCGAGGTCTTTGTACGCCTGTATAATGATAAGCTAATCTACCAGGGCGATTATATCGTAAACTGGTGTCCCCGTTGCCACACGGCCCTGTCAGACCTGGAAGTGGAATACGAGCAGTCGGACAGCCACCTCTGGTATATCCGATATCCAACTCCTGACGGTAAAGGAGAACTGGTCGTGGCTACCACCCGGCCTGAAACGATGCTGGGAGACACGGCCGTGGCCGTCAATCCCGATGACGAAAGATACCGGGACATGATCGGGAAGACAGCGCTTCTTCCCCTTATCAACCGGGAAATACCGATTATCGGCGACTCATATGTATCCAGTGAATTCGGGACAGGCGCCGTAAAAATAACCCCTTCGGCAGACCCTAACGATTTCGCCATGGCCCAGCGCCATGATCTTCAGATTATATCCATTATGAATGAAAGCGCGATAATAAGCGAAAACGGAGGTCCCTACCAGGGGCAGGATTGCCTTACCTGCCGAACAAATGTTGTTGCTGACCTTGAATCAGGGGGTTACCTGGTTAAAGTGGAGCCCTATGCCCATAACGTGGGGCAGTGTTACCGCTGCAGGACGAACGTTGAACCCATGGTTTCCAAGCAATGGTTTGTTAAGGTAAAGAAACTCGCCAGGGCCTCCACGGCTGCTGTCGTAAAGGGAGACACCCGCATCGTGCCTTCCCAGTGGGAAGCAACCTACTTTGACTGGCTCGAAAATATACGCGACTGGTGCATATCCCGCCAGATATGGTGGGGACATCGTATTCCAGTGTGGTATTGCGAAGCATGCAGCGAAGTTATCGTTGCCGTGGATGAGCCGAAAACTTGTACACGTTGCGGATCGGACACCCTCAAGCAGGACGAAGACGTCCTGGACACGTGGTTCAGTTCAGCTCTCTGGCCATTTTCAACCCTGGGATGGCCGGACGACACTCCGGCCTTGAGAACTTTCTATCCCACGACCCTTCTCATAACCGGATTCGATATCATATTCTTCTGGGTTGCCAGAATGATGATGATGGGACTTTATGTAATGAAAGACGTCCCGTTCAGGAACGTCTATCTCCATGCCCTGGTCCGCGACGAACACGGCGACAAGATGAGCAAGTCAAAGGGCAACATTATCGATCCCCTTGATATGATTGACCGATATGGCGCGGATGCCTTCCGTTTCACCCTCGCCGTATTTACGGCTCAGGGCCGTGACGTCAAAATGTCGGAAGGCCGCATTGAAGGATACCGCAATTTTATCAACAAGATATGGAACGCGTTCAGGTTTTGCATGATGAACCTGAAAGATTTTGAAGAAGGCCGTCAACTTTCTCCCGAGGATTACTCCCTGTGCGACCGCTGGATTCTGGACAGGCTGAACCATGCGATTTCAGTGGTCACTGAAGCCCTTGAGGAATACCGCTTCAATGAAGCTGCCACGGAGCTGTACCAGTTTTTCTGGCACGAGTTCTGTGACTGGTATCTTGAATTGGCCAAGGGTGTTCTCTATGCCGATGATGATTCGCCGAAGCGCGCGGCTGCCCAGGAAACTCTCATGAGAGTACTCAGAACATCGATCAAACTGCTGCACCCCTTTATACCCTTCGTAACTGAAGAAATATGGCAAAGAATATCCGATAATGGTTCATCTTTAATGATATCAGACTATCCCGAAGCCGACGATGAACTCGCCGATGCAGATGCCGCCGCAAAGTTTGAGATTATACGTGACGTTATTAATGCCGTGAGGAACATAAGGGGCGTAATGCACGTTTCACCCGGGAAAAAACTTAAGGTCATGGCGCTATGTCCCGAAGAAGAACAGGCCGGGGTGCTGCGCGAAGGAAGCCTGTATGTTATTGATATGGCTGGTCTCAGTGAATTTTCGGTCGTAAGAGACACGGAGGATGTCAGGGGGGCTGCCGTGGCGGCTGTGGGCTCCATAAAGGTGCATGTTTTTCTCGGCGGCGCAATCGATGTCGAAGCGGAAAGGTTAAGGTTGGAGAAGGAACTCAAGAAAATCGATATTGACCTTGAGCGTGTTACCGGAAAACTTGGAAACCAGGATTTCATGCAAAAGGCTTCAGAGGATATCATCATCAAGGAGCAGACAAAAATGGCTGATCTTAAGGGGCGGAGTTCTGTTCTGCGTGATGCCCTTCTCCGCATTGGGGAACTGGCGAGCTGAGCGCCTTTAATGCAGCAAAGTGCTGATGCGGGTTGGCTGAGACGATGGGGGCTGGCGCACAACATGAGAATACGCAAACTGATACTCCGTGCCCTGGAAGAGGACATAGGGTCTGGTGACGTCACATCCCGGTCGGTATTGTCGGGCAAAGAAAGAGGAACGGCCCGGGTCATCGCAAAGGGCGGACTTATCGTGGCGGGCATGGATGTGTTCAGGGACGTCTTTCTCGTCCGGGACGATAATCTTGTTTTTACCGCCATGGCGGCAGACGGCGATTCCGTGGCCGAGGGCTCTGACCTTGCGCGGATAGCAGGTTCAACAAAAAGCATTCTCGAGGCGGAGAGGACGGCCCTTAACCTGTTTCAGCGAATGTGCGGAATAGCAACTCTTACGGCCCGGTTCGCAGAGGAGGTTAAAGGAACAGGCGTTAGTATCCTGGATACAAGAAAGACAATGCCTGGACTGAGAGTTCTCGATAAGTACGCCGTTCGGGTAGGCGGCGGCATCAACCATCGTTTCGGTCTCGATAGCGGCGTTCTGCTTAAGGAAAATCACATCTTCGCCGCGGGCGGCATAGCTGAGGCGATACGCAGGGTAAGAAACACAGCCCCCCCATCTTTCAAAATAGAAGTGGAAGTGAGGAGCCTGGCGGAAGTTAGGGAAGCCTTGGAAAGCGGAGCCCATATCATCATGCTTGACAACATGGACAATAAAACCATGGCCGAAGCAGTGGGCATCATCGGAGGGAAGGCCATCGTGGAAGCTTCTGGAAATGCAACGCTGGCGAACGTGGCAGGTATGGCGAGAACGGGAGTTGATTTCATTTCCGTGGGTTCCCTTACCCATTCTGTCCATGCGGCCGACATCTCCCTGATCCTGGAACAATAATGCCGCCGCCCCCCACGATGGCTTTTAGATAAGAACAGATAATTATGGAGGATCACACGACATGCTGCTTGTGCTCGACGTGGGGAACACAAACACCGTTCTTGGTCTTTATGATAAAAAAGAACTGATTCAGTGGTGGCGTATAAGGACAATTTCCAACAGCACCGTCGATGAGTACGGTATGCTGATACTGGATTTGCTGGGCACCGTAAAGGTGGGAACAGAAAGTATTTACGCCATAATAATTTCCTGTGTTGTACCTCCAATGCTGAACATACTCGAACCTCTCTGCGCCAAGTATTTCAGCCAGGAACCATTGATAGTCGGACCGGGCATCAAGACAGGAATGCCCATATACTATGACAATCCCAGGGAAGTGGGCGCAGACAGGATAGTCAACGCCGTGGCGGCCCATGCGAAATATGAGGGGAACCTTATAGTGGTCGATTTCGGAACGGCCACAACCTTTGATTACGTTACGGGGAAGGGCCACTACATGGGAGGATGTATTGCTCCGGGAATCGTTATTTCCACGGAGGCTCTCTTTGAAAGGGCCTCAAAACTGCCACGGGTGGAACTCACCAAGCCAAAGCATATAATAGCAAAGAACACCGTAAGCAGCATGCAGGCGGGAATAATGTTCGGCTATGCGGGACTGATCGACGGTATAGTGGACCGGATGAAAAAAGAAGCTGGCGACAAAGCGACGGTCATCGCAACGGGAGGATTGGCAAACATCATTGCTCCGGAAACAAGGAGCATTGAGATTGTCGACGACATGCTGACGCTGGAAGGGTTGCGGATCATCTACGAACGAAACGTCTAAGTGGTCCGGTCGACACTCTCTTTCCAGCGAGCCAGGTGTTCCATGGCTCTCCGTGCGTACTGTCGGCCTCTATCTTTTTTCG
>JAQUQY010000003.1 GCA_028715865.1 Syntrophales bacterium | reverse complement strand
GGATACCGGTGAGCCCAAAGTCTGATATGAGGCGCTCTTGCGCCAACTGGGGACTGGCAGATGCCCGTATGGCAGCCACCACTTCATCGATGGCATCGAGAGCTATGATCAGCCCCTCCAGTATGTGAAGCCTTTCACGAGCCCGTGCCAAGTCGAAACGGGTTCGCTTCGTAACCACCTCCCGTCGGAACATTATGAACTTATCAAGTATTTCCTTAAGGTTATGGATTTTCGGCTGGCCCTGGTCGATGGCAAGCATAATGATGCCGAAGGAGGATTCCATACTGGTCTGCTTGTAGAGCTGGTTGAGAATGACACCGGACATTTCATCCCGCTTCAGGTCAATGACCACCCTCATTCCCTCCCGGTCGGATTCATCCCGCAAGTCTGCGATCCCGTTGATTTTCTTTTCCTTAACAAGCTCGGAAATCTTTTCTATGAGAGACGCCTTGTTGACCATATAAGGAAGTTCCGTGACAACTATACTTTCCCGGTCGCTCCTGGCGTTACGCTCCACAAGAGCCCGTGCACGCATGCGTATAATTCCACGGCCCGTCCGGTAGGCGGAAAGGATTCCCTCACGGCCGTTTATAAAGCCGGCCGTGGGGAAATCGGGCCCCTTTATATATTGCATCAGACCATCCACGGACAGTTCGGGATTCCTGATGAGAGCGATGAGACCGTCGCAGACCTCCACCAGGTTGTGGGGAGGGATATTTGTGGTAACACCAACAGCGATTCCCGAAGAACCATTCAGTAGAAGCTCCGGGATTTTTGCTGGTAGAACGACGGGCTCTTCTAAGGTTTCGTCGTAATTAGGAATAAAACCAACTGTTTCCTTGTCGATGTCCGCGAGCATTTCTTCGGCGATACGGGCCATTCTGATTTCCGTGTACCGCATGGCCGCCGGAGGGTCTCCATCGATGGAACCGAAATTCCCCTGTCCGTCAACGAGAGGGTAGCGCATGGAAAAATCCTGGGCCATTCGGACTACTGTGTCATAAGCCGCCGAGTCACCGTGGGGATGGTATTTACCTATGATATCTCCGACGATACGGGCCGATTTTTTGTAAGGCCTGTTCCAACGGTTCCCCAGTTCCGCCATGGCAAATAGCGCCCTTCGGTGGACAGGCTTCAGACCGTCCCGCACATCAGGTATGGCCCGGCCGATTATTACACTCATCGCATAGCCCACGTAGGACTTTTTCATCTCATCTTCTATGTTGACCGGAAGATTCCGCTGCTTCAACTGATCCATTCTTTCACTTTCCTCCTTATGACAAAGGGGGCCATGACCAGAAGATCAGGCCTCCACTCCCAGGGGTACCCTACTGTCAATTCTCTAAGACTTTCAAGAAATTACACATCAAGATTCGATACGTTAAGGGCGTTCTCAAAAATGAATTCCCGTCGCGGCTCAACCTGGTCCCCCATGAGGGTCGAAAAAATCAGGTCCGCTTTTACGGCGTCTTCCACCTTTACCTGGAGCAGGGTCCTACGCTCCGGATCCATGGTGGTTTCCCAGAGCTGTTCCGGATTCATTTCACCAAGACCCTTGTATCGCTGGAGTGAGAAACCTTTCTTTCCTGTTCGTACAACGTGATCAATCAGTGCTGTTATATTTTGGAAGGACTTGCCGGGGGATCCGTCATCGGTTAATCCCTCGAAGACGCGGTAGGGCGGTTCGCCCAGAGACTCAATCTGCTTCAAAAGAGACCTTGTTTCGGCAAATTTCGGCTGCGAGAAAATATCACGGTCTATCCAGGTCGTATTGTCGGTACCATTTTCCCTTATTCTGAAGAGAAGTTTCCATCCACCGTGTTCCATGTCATCTTCAGTCCAGTATGACTGAACCTCTTCGCCTATGGCGTTGGTGATCCTTTTACCCAGTCTTTTAAGAATTTCTGAATCTGAGAAATCGGACAATGAAAAAGCGGGGTCTCCCGCAAGGAGATGCAAGACCTTCCGGTTTTTGCCCTGACGATGAAATTTGTCGAGAATATTTTCTATATGCATTCCTTTTCGCAGGATTGAAAGGAGCCGCGAACCCGTTAAGCGCGCACCCCCGTCTGTCTCTACATGAATCTTCTCGACTCCGTTTTCGAGGATGTAACTCTCCATTTCCTCTTCACTCCCGATATATAGAGATTTCTTGTTATCTGCTACACGGAAAAGGGGTGGTTGAGCTATATAGAGAAAACCTCTCTCTATAAGTTCGCGCATATACCTGAAAAAGAAGGTTAGAAGGAGGGTTCGTATGTGCAGTCCATCTATATCGGCGTCGGTCATGATAACCACTTTGTGGTAGCGAAGCTTGCTGATATCGAAGTCGCCCTCGCCGATACCCGTACCCAGGGCTGTAATGATTACCTTGATTTCATTATTCCCCAGCATTTTATCAAAGCGCGCTTTTTCGACGTTAAGAAGCTTGCCGCGAAGTGGCAGGATTGCCTGGTTGCGGCGATCCCTGCCCTGTTTAGCGGAACCTCCAGCCGAGTCGCCCTCCACAAGATAGATTTCGCTCAAGGCGGGATCTTTTTCCTGGCAGTCTGCAAGCTTTCCGGGAAGGGCCGACACTTCAAGAGATGATTTTCTGCGCGTAAGCTCCCTCGCGCGACGGGCAGCCTCCCGTGCGCGGGCCGCGTCTGTTGATTTGGAAACAATCTGACGGGCAAGAGCTGGATTCTCTTCAAAAAAGACACTCATTTTTTCGTAGACAACGGCCTCCACAAGGCCCTTTACTTCACTGTTTCCGAGTTTCGTCTTAGTCTGACCTTCGAACTGCGGCTGTCTGAGTTTTACACTGATAACACAGGCCAGCCCTTCCCTGACATCTTCTCCTTTGAGGGATATTTTGCCGTTTTTCAGCAGACCGGAGGCGGTGGCATAATTGTTTATTACTCTTGTCAGCGCCGACCTGAAACCAATGAGATGGGTTCCGCCTTCGGTGGTGTTGATGCTGTTTGCGTAAGAAAAAACGTTCTCCATATAGGAATCGTTGTATTGGAGTGCAAGCTCAACCTGACAATCTTCACGTTCCCCGTTTATGTGGATAGGTTTTTTGTGAAGCGGTTTTTTGTTGCGGTTTAGATAGTCAACAAAGGAGACAATTCCTCCTTTGTAAAAAAACTCATTTTCCTTTTCGCTCCGCTCATCCTTGAGTACAATTTTAACGCCTCTGTTAAGAAATGCCAGTTCTCTCAGTCTGTTTGATAAAACATCAAAGCTGAAATCAATATCATCAAAGATATCCCTATCGGGCATGAAGGTTATTTTTGTTCCCCTTCGACGGGTAGTTCCCGTTTCCTTGAGGGGAGCCAATGCCGTGCCCTTGCGGTACTCCTGGCGGTAAACTTTTCCGTCACGCCATACTTCAAGTACAAGAGAATCTGAAAGGGCATTTACAACCGAAACCCCTACACCATGAAGACCGCCGGATATTTTGTAGCTTTCATTGCTGAACTTGGCGCCGGCGTGAAGTTTTGTCATAACGACTTCTGCCGCTGATATTTTTTCAGTTTTATGCTCATCCACGGGGATACCGCGCCCGTTGTCGCTAACCATGACACTGTTATCTATTCTAATTTTTACTTCGATGCTGTCGCAGTATCCGGCAGATGCCTCGTCGATACTGTTATCCACAACTTCATATACAAGGTGGTGTAATCCTTCTTTAGATGTGCTTCCTATGTACATGGCCGGCCGTTTTCGGACCGCTTCAAGTCCTCCAAGAACCTTTATATTGTCAGCTCCGTATGTTTCTTCCGACACTCTCCGTTCCTCTCTATTTCTACTTCACTATAGTTATGGGCATTATAATGCTCATGAAAGAATCATTGCCGGGAATTTTAACAACACCGGCTCCGCCGCCGCTTCTCAGTTCAAGAGAAACCATTTCATCGTCTATGGAGTCGATTGCCTCAATAAGATATCGAACATTATAACCCACTGAAAAAGTTCCATCTCGATAGTCCACTGCGATTTCTTCATTGGCCTCTCCTACGTCGGGATTTGTCGAATTGAGTTTAATTATTCCTTCTAAAAGTGTAATAATTACGCCACTAAACAATTCATTGGCCATTACACCCATTCGTCGGAGAGACTGCATTATCCTCTTTTTTTCAATTACTATTTCAATTCCCCGGTCCTTCGGTATTACGCGGTTATATTCAGGATATACTGCATCCACCAGACTCACTCTTAACATACTATCTTGTTTTTTAATCACACATACATGGCCACCGATTCCGACTTCAACGGTTCCATCTCCATCTTCAACCATCTTTCTGATTTCGTTAAGTCCTTTTCTTGGAATGATAATCCCCTCCACATTATTTCCCTCCTCGTTTGCATCAGGGATATTCCCACGCACAAGTGACAGGCGATGACCGTCCGTTGCTACCATTTCACAGTTGACTCCATCTTTCTTGAAAAAGGCTCCGTTGAGACTTGACCTTGTTTCATCGGTGGAAGCGGCATAAAAGGTTTTCCGGATCATATTTTTCAGAAAACGGCAGGGCATTGTAAAAAATGGAACATCATCCTCCTGATGAACCTCTGGAAAATCATCGGCCTGTATTCCTGGAATACGAAACTCCGCCTTGCTAGAGACGATACGTACCTGATTATTCTTTCCTGATGAGAAAAAAACACGTTCACCCTCCATTTCACGAACCATCTCATGGAGTTTTTTCGCGTTTACAGTGATTTCCCCAGGTTCAGCAACCTCAGCCCCATAATCAGATATAAGTCCTATTTCCCGGTCCGTTGCCACAATTCTTAAAGAACGGTCCTCCACTTTAATAAGAATATTGTTAAGAATCGGTATTGTGGTCTTTCGTTCAACAATTCCCAAGGTTCTCTGTACGGCTTCCTGAAATACATTGCGATCTACTGTAAATTCCATTTAATCACCTATTATTCATATGTAATTAAAAAAATAGTAGTAGTAATAGAATCTGTTGATAACCCTAGAAACACGTCATACCTTTCAGAATTATTTATTATTCAGCCATTTTATCCTGTGACTACACTGTTGAAGAATTAGCTCTTTCTCTGAAGTGTTTCTTCGATTTCTTCGATAATGCTTTTTATGTTGCTGTCACGGCTAACAAGATTTTTTATCTTGTTATTGGCGTAAATTACTGTTGAATGGTCTCGGTCTCCAATTTTTGATCCTATATCGGGAAATGAAAAACCCGTCATCTTACGGGAAAGAAACATGGCGATCTGCCTTGAAAGTACAACTTCCTTATTCTTCTTCTTGGACTTAAGGTCAGCAATCTTTATATTGAATTTAGAAGCGACTGCCTTCACTACATCATCTATAGTTATATCTTGTTTTTTAGTGTGCTTAAGAAGCTTTCTAATTACATCCCTTATCGTATCAATAGTAATTTCAGTTCCTGTTAGAGATGTGTACGCCACAATTCTAGTTAGCATTCCCTCTAGTTCCCTAATATTGGAATCCCCCACTGAAGCTATGTACTGTATAACGTCATCGGGTAAAACAACAGTATTTTCAGCTGCTTTTTTGCGAATTATGGCTATTCTGGTTTCCATTTCGGGCGGTTGAATGTCTGCAATGAGACCCCACTCGAAGCGTGAACGTAGACGGGCTTCAAGGTTTTGAATTTCCTTTGGAAATTTATCGCTGGTCACAACGATTTGTTTGCCGGAATCATGAAGGGTGTTAAAAGTGTGAAAAAACTCCTCCTGTGTCCTCTCTTTTCCTGCAATAAACTGAATGTCATCAATTAGCAGGCAATCGATTTTTCTATACTTTTCCCTAAATTCCAACATCTTGTCATATCGTATGGAATTTATCAGTTCATTCATAAACTCCTCGGCTGACACATAGAGTACATTCTTTTTCGCGTACAAAGACATGGTAAGAAGTCCGATGGCATTTATAAGATGAGTTTTTCCAAGTCCAACTCCGCCATAAATAAACAAAGGATTATAGTTGTGCGCGGGCTGTTCGGCCACGGATCTTGCCGCGGCATGGGCAAACTGGTTAGAGGTTCCAACTATAAAACGTTCAAAGCTGTAATGGGGATTAAGTGATGACTGGAGACGCTTTTTGGGAAAAAACTTTTCGACAGGTTCTTCTACTTCAGGTTCAGCCAGACTCATAGGAGGAATGGACCCGGACTTCTGAATGGAAAATAATACGGTCACTGTCGCAGCCGTTATAGCGGTTATTGCGTCGGATATAAGAGAGTAATAGTTGTCTATGATCCAGTCCCTGAAAAATTTATTTGGGACTGATAATGTTACAGTGTTATCTTCGATAGCAAGAATTTTGATTGGTTTTATCCAAGTATCAAAATTTTGCTTTGTAATATTATCTTTAATTATTTTAGTACTTTCTAACCAGATAGTTTCCACGTTTCTGTAATCCTGTAAACAGGCTTATCAACACCTGTTGATATGTTGTAAGGTGTAATAGGAGTGTTACTACCTATTTTCCCTGGACAACATGTGATCTATTATTCTGTTCAGCTCGTCCAGAGACAGATAACGTATTTCAAGGGAACCGCCCCTTTTTTTTTGTCTGATGGTTACTTTGGCCATAAGCTTTTGAGAAAGCATGGTTTCCAGGTTATGAAGCGAAGTATCCTTTTGGCGCTTTTTCTCAGGTGGTTCAGATTTTTTTATTTTGCCGGCACGCTTTTCCGCTTCCCGGACCGAAAGCTTTCCGCCGATGATTTCTTTAAGAAGTGTAAGTTGATCTGATGTAGATTCCAGGGTAAGTATGGCCCTGGCATGTCCCGCTGAGATGGTTTCGTTGATAAGGGCCTCCTTAACAGGGGAGGGCAGTTTCAAAAGTCTCAGCATGTTTGCGATAGTGGAACGATCCTTTCCAACGCGGGCCGCGATTTCTTCCTGGGCCAGTTTGAATGTTGAAATCAACCGGTTGTAGGCATCGGCCTCTTCAATGGGATTAAGTTCTTCTCTCTGAAGGTTTTCTATAATGGACCACTCAGCCAGGTCACGATCAGTTGCTTCACGAATAATCACCGGGACCTCCCGAAGGCCGGCCTCCTGGGCCGCCCTCCATCGGCGTTCACCCGCTATGATTTCATAACCTGGTGGGGATTTTCTAACAATGATAGGCTGGATAATGCCGCTTGTTCCTATGGATTCGGCAAGTTTACTTATCTCGTTTCCGTTGAAAGAGCGGCGTGGTTGAAAAGAGTTGGGCTTCAGCTCCTCTATGCCGCATAAGTGGAAGTGAGGCTTTGACGATCCATGATCCACGAGATCGGTAAATATGGCGCCCAGACCCTTCCCCAGAGAATTTCGCTTTGCCATTATGTTCTCCCGTCGGCGAGGATTTCCTGCGCGAACTGAATGTAGGAAATAGCCCCGCGGGACGCGCTGTCATACAATGTTATCGGCAATCCATAGCTGGGACATTCGGAAAGCCTTACATTTCTTGGAATAATCGTTGAAAAAACATTTGAACCGAAATATTTTCTTACTTCCTCGGCAACTCGGTGGGAAATACCATTTCTTACATCGAACATGGTAAGCAGAATCCCAGCCAGAGACAGAGAAGGATTTAATCTGACCTGAACCAGTTTGACCGTATTCAGCAACTGACCCAACCCCTCGAGGGCAAAGTATTCACATTGCAGTGGAATAATCAGATAGTCAGACGCAACGAGAGAATTGACAGTCAAAAACCCCAAGGAAGGAGGGCAATCGATTATAATATAATCATATGGCCTGTCAATGTTCCTTAGAATGTTTTTCAATTTCTGTTCTCGATTTTTCATGGTTACAAATTCAACTTCAACTCCGATCAGGTCCTGAGTCGAGGGCATAATATCGAGCAAAGGAACGGAGGTGGAAGTTATTACGTCACATGCGTCAGCGTCTCCAATCATGGCGTGGTAAACATTTTTGTCTCTGATTTCGGCTTTGTTGATGCCAAGACCGCTTGTGGCATTACCCTGAGGATCGGCGTCGATAAGAAGTGTTCGCTTCTCCTCCGATGCAAGGGCCGCCGCCAGGCTGATCGCCGTTGTTGTCTTGCCGACGCCCCCTTTCTGATTAGCGATAGATATGATTTTCCGCACGTTTCGAATATTATCTTCCATAGATTGAATAAACGGGAAATGGTAGCAGATGCTACCACAAAAACATTCCCAAGAGAAGGTGAAATTTCCGGCATTGAGCCCTGTCACAACCCTTGGACTACATGGAATATTGCGTCTAGAATGGGAGATCAGGCTGATTACTTAAATTCAGATTCAGGCGGCAATGGGTTTTTTCTGAAAAGAAAGAGCGAGCGCCCTGCTTCCACAAAAGGCAGGGTAAGATCATGCCGCTTGACAAACCGCATTTCCAGGCGGGCCAATGCTTCTTGGGCGTCATTCAACTCGCTTTCCGACGGCTTTCCTTTCATGCCTATAACCAAGCCTCCCGGGACGAGAAAGTGGTGGGCCATTTCGATAAGATCCGCCAGTGAAAAGGCCGCCCGGGAAACTACATAATCATAGAAGGCCGCGCTCTCGGGATCCCGGTCAATAATGTTTTCGATTCTGTCATTAAGGACCGTTGCATTTACAAGATCAAGAGATCCAAGAACCTGTTTAAGAAAGCTTGTTTTTTTGCGGGACGATTCCACCAGGGTCAATTCCAGGGCATCGATCATAATCTTAAGGGGAATCCCTGGTAATCCCGCTCCCGTTCCAAGATCAAGAAGGCGGCGGGATTTTTCTTTCCCGACACCGGCCAGGTGAGGCAGTAATGTAAGAGAATCCACAAAGTGTCTGACTGGAAGATCATAAGGAGTCTTTAGCGAGACCAGGGACATTTTACTGTTCCAGTTTAGAAGTTCTGAGCGGTAAATTTCGAATCGACGCGCCTGCTCTTCCGTCACGGTGAAACCAATGTCATCGGCGGCCTGTATGAAAATATCCTGCCAGAGTTCCATGGGATCATATGCTCGAGAGTTTTGAAAACCGTTATCTTGCTATATGTACGGGCAATATGGCATGCTGCTGGACTTACCCGCCAGCGGGATGATAATACCACACAAAACACAAGCGTTCACACCTTGATCAATGCCCGGACTTCGGGATCATAAGATACAATGGGTCTGGGCGCAATGACGAAATGTATGAAATGGAGAATCAAAGGCGTCATGGAAAACCAGGTCGTTATGAGCAACATTTCCGTTGTTCTAAACCATCCTAAATACCCGGGAAATATTGGTTCAGCTGCTAGATGCGCGAAAAACATGGATGTAGGGGAAATGATTGTAGTGGGTCCTCAAGAAATGGAAGAGGAGGAAATCAGGAGAATGGCAACCCATGCCGCGGCGGACTTGGTGGACAGCATACGATATGTGCCGACGCTAAGGGACGCGCTCGGGCCTTTTCAATATGTCGTAGGTACCACGGGCAGGATTGGCGGATCTAATCTTCGGCGATCAATGGTATCATCGATGGATCTGGCCGAAACCATTGCCCCTGTTTCTCGGGAAAATCGAGTTGCACTGGTATTCGGTTCCGAGGACCGTGGCCTGACAAACAAGGATCTTCAGCTATGCAATCTCCTGGTTACCATACCCGTGGCGGAAACCTTTCGATCCATAAATCTTTCCCACGCGGTGATGATAATCTGCTACGAACTCTTCTCATACCGGGGTAAGGATAAACCGCCGTCCCGTTCCCCCCGACTGGCCTCATCAGATGAGGTTGAGGCCATGTATGAATCTTTGAAAGAGATTTTTCTAAAGATAGATTTCATCAACACCAAGAACCCCGATTACTGGATGGTTGCTGTGAGAAATTTATTCTCAAGGACAGGGCTCTATTCCAGGGACGTGAAAATAATAAGGGGCATATGCAGACAGGTGGATCTTTTCGGCAGGGGCAGAACATCGGGTACGGCGAAGGAACAAAAGCCTTGACTTTCGGCAGGGTTAACCTTACAAATCTGCCCATGACAATGAAGACATGGAGACCTGTTAGTGTTGTTACCGCCACAGTTCAAGTGGCGGATTCTCTCGTGCCGCGTACCATAAAGTGAACACCGGAAATTCGAGAACTATGGAGGTTGAATCATGAATGAAATATTTACCTTTACGGGAGCTAAAAAAATCGTGTTCGGAAGAGGCGCCATTGAAGGCCTTGCCGGCGCCATAGGCGAACTGAGGGGCTCGAAACCCTTTGTCGTAATGGATGCTAATCTTGCCGCCACGGGATTGGCCGATCAGGTTCGTGAACATCTGGTCAGAGAGGGACTGAAAACCGTCTTTTTTAATGAGATAAACGGTGAACCACTGCTCGAAACAGCTGATAAGGGCGCAAAGGCAGCCAGAAAGGCAAAAGCCGACATCGTAGTTGGTATCGGAGGCGGAAGCGCCATGGACGCAGCTAAGGCCATGGCCGTCATAGCCGGGAACAACGGCAGGGCTGTCGATTACTTGGGGCTGAACCGCATTCCCGGTCCCGGCCTTCCCAAAATCATGATTCCAACCACGGCTGGAACTGGCAGTGAAGTGACTTTCACCTCTGTATTTATCAGGAAGAATCTTAAAAAAAAGGAAGGCATGAACAGCCCCTTTCTTTATCCCGAAATGGCCATCCTTGATCCCCTGCTGACACTGTCGCTTCCGCCGGAGTTTACCGCCACCACCGGCATCGATGCCTTGTGTCACGCAATTGAATCCTTTACCTCTGTGCAGGCGAGTCCCATGAGTGAACTGATATCGCTGGAGGCGATCAGGCTCATCGCCGGCAATATTCGAACCAGCGTACATAACGGGTCCGACATCGACGCCAGGGAAGGCATGCTTCTGGGAAGTCTTTACGCGGGGCTCGGTCTCGCCAACGCGGGTGTTACGGCCGTTCATTCACTTTCCTACCCACTTGGGGGTCGCTACGGAATTTCACATGGTCTTGCGAACACAGTGCTGTTGCCTGCGGTGATGCGCTTCAATCTCCCGGGAGCCCTGGAAAAGCTTGCGGCAATCGCAGAGGCTATGGGAGAGATGGTCGATGATCTATCCCCGCGGGACGCCGCACTCTGCGCCGTGGATGCCGTGGAAGACCTTATCTTTGACTGCGGTGTGGACAGCGGTATGGAAATGCTTGGCATAGAGGAAGACGACTTCCAGGAGCTTGCCGCTATGGCCATGACGGTGGCCAGGCCCCTGGCGAACAATCCGCGCAACATTTCGTTGGAAGACGCCGTTGAAATTTACCACGAGGCTTTTTAATGACAATGTTTCGAAAAAAGTCATCAGGGTTTTGTCGGGAAGAAAATTTGAGAACAGAGTTCTCTTGACAAAAAGCTGCAAAGACCTGCGTGAGCATAAGCCGGAAGGTGTCTGAAGAACATATTATGCAGTCATTATGAATGGATGCGTTGGCTGCGCGATATTTAAGGATTATAAAAGAGAACCAACAAGGAGGAAGTAATGGCGGGTGCCGAGTTGATAGGGCAGGAGGAAATACGGGAAGTAATGGAGGTTATGGAGACAGGAATTCTCATGCGTTACGAGTTTCATGACCAGAGAAAGGGTGTATACAAGGTAGCCGAATTTGAAAGGGCTTTCGCTGAATACCTTCGAGTTTCCCATACACTGGGCGTAACTTCGGGCTCGGCTGCCCTGAAGGTTGCGCTTACGGCTCTCGACGTTGGCCCCGGTGACGAGGTGATAGTGCCGGCCTTCGATTTTATCGCCACCTACGAAGCAGTTCTTGAGGTAGGCGCCATTCCTGTTATGACTGACATCGACGACACCTTCAACCTGGACCCCAAGGCCATCGAGGGACGGTTGTCTCCCTGCACAAAGGCGATCATACCGGTGCACATGTGCGGAGCCCCCGCAAGGATTGAGGAGATAATGGTTTTGGCAAGGAAACACAATCTTCTGGTACTTGAAGACAACGCCCAGGCATGCGGAGGAAGCGTGGCCGGCAAAATGCTGGGAACTTTCGGCGACATGGGAATTATGAGCTTTGATTTCTTCAAGACCATCACCACCGGGGAGGGGGGTATGGTCGTCACCGACAGCAAACACCTTTATGACCGGTCCGACTGGTACCATGATCATGGCCATGATCACAACCCGGCAGTGGGGCGCGCCCTGGAGGGGAGAACAATCCTCGGATTCAACTACCGCATGAACGAGCTCCAGGGGGCCTTGGGGCTTGCCCAGTTGAGAAAGCTGGATTTTATAATTGCCGAACAGAAGAAAAACAAGGCACTGTTAAAGGAAGCCCTTGGCGGTGTTCCGGGAATTAAATTCAGGACCCTGGTGGATCCCGAGGGAGACACGTCGACATTCTTGGGTTTTTCACTTCCAGAGGAGTCTGCTGCCAAGAGTTTTCAGAAAGCACTTAAGGACTACGGTGTTGATTCCATTTATTACAAAGAGAACGCCTGGCACTATGCCCCCAGGTGGGAACACCTGATTGCCGGGGCTACGGCCAATTCAAAAGGCTATCCCTTTACCAACCCTATGTACAAGGGAAAGGTGGATTACTCAGTCGAACACATTCCCAATGCCGAAGACCTTCTGGGAAGATCGCTTTTCATGATAGTACCAGTCAAAATGTCTGAGGAGCGAAAGGAAATTATCGTCAAGGGCATCGAAAAAGCCTCGAAGCTCATCTAACATTCTGTAATGACCGGGAATGTATGGGTTCTGCTGAAATAACCTGAATGTGGATTATTAATTAAGGGTATTGGGGGAAAAACAGGACATGATCATCGTAACGGGAGGGGCTGGTTTCATAGGAAGCGCCCTGGTCTGGAAACTCAACGGCAGCGGAGTTCAGGACATCCTGATTGTGGACAACCTGGGGGAAACGGAGAAGTGGAAGAATCTCGTCAATCTTCGATTTGAAGACTATCTGCACAAGGACCTTTTCCTCAAGATGGTAAAGAGCGATAGTATAAACAAAAAGATAAGTGCCATCGTACACTTGGGCGCCTGTTCCTCAACAGTTGAACGGGATGCAGATTACCTCATGGAAAACAATTACCGCTACAGCCGAATTCTAGCTGAGTGGTCGCTTCGAAAAAAAATCCCCTTCATTTATGCGAGCAGCGCTGCCACCTATGGCGACGGATCCTTTGGATTTTCCGATGACGACAGCGTAAGCGCAATTCTTCGCCCCATCAATATGTACGGGTATTCAAAACAGCTCTTCGATCTCTGGGTTCTACGGAAAGGCCTGGATCGGAAAGTGGCGGGCATCAAGTTTTTCAATGTGTTCGGACCCAACGAGTATCACAAGGGCGACATGAGAAGCGTGGTCCACAAAGCCTTCGAGCAGATCCGAGATACCGGGGAGGTTCGTCTTTTCAAATCGCACAAAGATGACTACGGGGACGGAGAACAAAAAAGGGACTTCATTTACGTAAAGGATTGTGTCGACGTGCTATGGTGGCTTCTCGAGCGGCCCGAAGCGCGGGGAATCTTCAACCTGGGAACTGGAAAGGCCCGTTCCTGGAATGATCTTGCCCTTGCCGTGTTCAGCGCCATGAAAAAGAAACCGCAAATTTTTTACATTGACATGCCCGAGTCTATTCGGGACCAATATCAGTATTACACTGAGGCTTCCATGGAAAAGCTCCGGTCCGCAGGTTATGTGGCGCCATTTTCCTCCATGGAAGAAGCCGTGAAAGATTACGTGATCAACTACCTCGAAGGGGCGGAAAGGTGCCTAGAATAGTCTGCATAATTCCGGCCCGATATGAATCATCCCGATTCTCGGGCAAGCCGCTGGCCGATATAGCCGGTAAACCCATGATACAGCATGTGTATGAGCGAGCTGTCCGCTGCTCATCGGTTTTCCGAGTGGCGGTCGCTACCGATGATGAGCGTATTTTCAAGGCCGTGAAGCGATTCGGTGGAAGCGCGATCATGACGTCTGGAAATCACCGTTCGGGAACGGACCGTCTTGCGGAAGCCGCGGACCACATGGGGCTTGACGGTGTCGATATCGTGGTAAATATCCAGGGAGATCAGCCCCTTTTTGAGCCTTCCCAGATTGACGAAGTAGCTGAACCGCTCCTGAGCGACTCTGGTCTTCTATGCGCCACCCTCATATACCGGATTCGCCGGAGCGAGGAAATCAGCCATCCAAACGCGGTGAAAGTTGTCTTTGACAAGAAGGGCGACGCTTTATACTTTTCACGGTCAACCATCCCATTCTCGCGGGACGGGAAAGATGAAACTGAATACTACAAGCATCATGGCATCTATGCCTATAGGAAATTTTTCCTGAATGTTTTTTCCAGCCTTGAAACGGGATTTCTGGAGCGTAAGGAATCCCTGGAGCAGTTGCGTATGCTTGAGAACGGCTACCGGATAAAGGTGGTAATAAGCGATTATGATTCAGTGGAGGTTGATAGTCCGGAGGAACTGGAGCGTGTGAGGCGGATTCTTTCGGGAGAGGTTGAGAGCGATCTATGAGGATTATTCGCTTTTACGATGAAGACGGAACCGTCCACCATGGAATACAGGAGGGGGAAAAGCCTGTAAGGGCGCGTCTCATCGATGGCGACATATTCTCTCGCCCAACTATAACCAACCGGGTTGTTACCGTTAAGCGCCTGCTTGCCCCCCTGGCGCCGACGCTTATATATGCCATAGGCCTGAATTATCGACGCCATGCTGATGAAACCGGGGCATCCTATCCTGACCGGCCGGTGCTGTTCATGAAGGCAACTACCAGCGTCATTGGTCATGGCGAGACCATTCTTCTTCCCCTGGCCGGACCCGATGAAGTGGATTACGAGGCGGAGCTGGCTATTGTCATCGGGAAAAAGGGGAAGAACATCAGTGCCGCTGAAGCGGAAGAGTACATTTTCGGTTACTGCTGTGCCAATGACATAAGCGCCAGAGACTGGCAGCTGCGCAAGCAGAAGGGTCAATGGGTGCGGGCCAAGAGTTTTGACACCTTCTGTCCCTTGGGTCCGGCTGTAGTTACCAGGGACGAGATAGACACCCCCAATGATCTGCGGATAAGGACCCTTATAAACGGCCGCAGTTTCCAGGATTCAACAACGGCGGACATGCTTTTCAATGTCTATGAAATCGTGAGCGACCTGAGCAGTTCCGTAACGTTGCTTCCGGGAGCAGTTATACTGACAGGCACCCCCGAGGGGGTGGGCTTCACGCGTACCCCCCCTGTATTTCTCGCACCAGGAGACGAGGTCTCCATCCAAATCGAGGGAATTGGGGAGCTGACGAACCCCGTGGCGATGGAGTCTGCGTAAAAAACTATGGCAGGTGGAAATGGTGAAAAATAAACAGGGCATGAAATGTAACGATGAGCGGGAAAAAGGAAAACGATTCCTGTTTCTTTGCATGTATGTTTTCATTTTTTTATTTATAGTTTCTTTGGCGGGAACCCTGCGCTTTTCGCTGTCAATTCCGGATAGCGTAGTAACGGAAGTAATGGCTTCGCCTCCGGAAGCTTTCGAGGCGTCCAACGAGGCCCGCCCCCCGACACTTGATTAGCATTTCTGTGCCTTACCATGCGGCAACCATCCCGATTGTCTGAGTTTTATTACAGGGAATGAGTTTCTGCTAAAGACTTGGCACATTACACTCCCCCGTGGGACAATATAACGCAGAGCCTGCATGAAAGCTTAAAGAAAAGCAGAGCCATGAGGGAAACGCCGGAAAGAAAACTGATAAGGCAAAAGAAAAGCGGCGTAACGCCCTTCCGGACTGAAATCGGCCTGGAGCTGGTGGAAATCTATGACCGCATGAATGGCTATTTCGGAGATCTGCATTGGTGGCCGGGCGAGACGCCCCTTGAAGTTGCCCTGGGGGCGATTCTTACGCAAAACACGGCCTGGACAAACGTTGAGAGGGCCATTGAAAGGCTGCGGGCGGCAGGCCTGCTTGAAGCCGCAAAGCTTTACCGTGTCGGTCTTCCGGAGCTGGCGGAGACAATTCGGTCTGTCGGATTTTATAATCTCAAGGCGACTAGGCTTAAGTCATTCCTTGAATTCATGCATGTCAATCACGGGGCGAGCATGGAGGAAATGTTCAAGAGGGATACCTATTCCCTGAGGCAGGAGCTGCTTTCCGTAAGGGGTATCGGCCCGGAAACGGCGGACAGCATTCTCCTTTATGGCGACAACCGTCCCGTCTTCGTGGTGGATGCTTATACCAGAAGGATTCTGGAAAGACACGGCTTCATAGACCATTCCTGGGGATACGAAGAAATTCAGAAACTCTTCATGAACAACCTTCCCAGGGAGGCGTCTCTTTATAATCAGTATCACGCCCTTATTGTCAATACGGGGAAACATTTTTGCGGAAAAAAGAAAATGTGTGTGGGTTGTCCCCTGGAGACCTTTGTGCCTGCAACATGATCCGATCTTGATGGTCCCGGAAGTAGAACATTTTTCCCTTCAGGCCTGGCCGGGAAACAAATGTTTCACGTGAAACATTTAGCTACAGAAGGGTTATAATGATTTCCCGGTTATTCCTGGGTCCATCGAACTCGCAGAGAAAGATGTTCTGCCAGGTACCCAGGAGCAACCTTCCATCCCGGATGGGAATCGTTTCAGAAGGTCCGATGATACCCGCCTTGATGTGGGAGTCGCCATTTCCGTCAATTCGGTCATGTAGCCAGGTTCCCCTGGGAACGAGACGGGCAAGGCAACCCAGGACGTCATCGGCAATGTTGGGATCCCAGTTCTCCTGAATCATAATAGCTGCCGTGGCGCCGGGAACAAAGATCGAACATAGTTCATAGGAATGATCGCAACGGGCCACATATTCACTAACGGGAACGGTGATGTCCACCAATTCTTCCCGCCTCTGCGTCAAGATGGAGATTGTTGTTCTCATGGTCCAGCCCTTTCGTTTTGGCTCAAGGGTTTTCGTTGAAGCCGATCTCCCTGGCATAGGAGAACTGACGCCTCCATGGAATTCCAGGATGGGTTCTATCGATAATTTCATGACCAACCCGCTCAATTGATGCTTCATCCACAGACAGGGGGTGGTAGCCGCCTATAAAGCCTATATCTTCTCTTATGACGGGGCTCTTTCCGGGAAGACAGTCACAGTCCGCGGTCATGGACAGGAGGATGTTTGCGCACAGGGTCCTTGGTCCCGCGAGCCGCCATACAGCGGCAGCTGTTTCCACGAGGCGTTCCTGGAAATCAGAGGGGTTGCAGTTCCAGAAAAGATCAAGGGCCGCCACCGGGCAGAGGCCTATACAAAGGGCACATCCCACGCATCGGTCCAGGTTGTAGGAAGGATAGTCATTTCTGGCCATCGAACCCGCTTGCACCGGACAGCAATCGACACAGAGCCCGCACCTTGTGCATAGCTTCTTGATAAGCCTTGGATGGGCGTCGGCATGCATGCGCTGTTTCTGTGCCCGGGAGGCGAAACCCATGGAGATGTTTTTGATGGAAGCTCCGAATCCCGATGCCATATGCCCCGTGAAATGGCTCAGTATGAAAAAACCGTCGCTTTTATTTACAACAGAAGCTACCTGCACTGTTTCAAAGTGTTTAAAAGACGCGGCGATATCGATCGTGTCCCTGCCGTCAAGTCCGTCTCCGATGACACAGGGACACCCAAGGTAATCCTCGTTATAGCCGTGTCTGGAAGCGGTTCTCAGCGATTCCATTCCGTCCCGGCGTCCTCCCGAATAAAGAACAGTCGTGTCAAAAACATAGGGATGAATACCTTTTTCTTTGAGCCATGCCACAACTTCCGCAGCGTATAGAGGTGGCAGGAAGCCCTGATTACCGTGTTCTCCCCAATGAAGCTTGATGCCGACGGTGTCCCCTTTTTTGTAGGGAATCCTGAAGTCCTCCAGAAACCTCTGAAATCCTTCAATGCGCTTTTCGGGATCTGAACTGTTTTCTCTAAAGTGAATCGACTCTGTCATTATACCCCGCCTTCCCTATCGGTGTTTTCCTGTCACGACATTACACCGTATTTTTTAAGCTTCTTGTGAAGAGTTCTCCTTGTTATGCCAAGCCTTCGGGCAGCCTCGCTCTTGTTTCCCTTAACGGCATCCATTGTTGAGAGGATGGCCTTTCGTTCAATTTCTTCCAGCGGTTGAGATACAGATAAATGATAATTAAAGTCTCCGTTCATACCAACGTGAGAAAAAAGCGACAAGTCCCTGTCGTCTATGTAATCGGTCCGGGTAAGGACAACGGCCCGTTCGACTACGTTCATCAGCTCTCTTACATTGCCGGGCCAGGAATGTTCGATAAGGCGATCCATTGCTCGAGGAGTGAATCCCTTGATCTTTCGCCGGTTTTTATCAGAGAAATCCTTGAGAAATCGACCGGCAAGCAATGGAATGTCTTCCCTGCGTTCACGCAGCATGGGAAGAGAGATTTGAACCACATTTAGACGAAAGTAAAGATCTTCCCGAAGGCGCCCACGCTCGACTTCCTGGCGGGGGTCACGGTTGGTAGCGGCGATTATTCTCACGTCCACTGGGAGCGAAACATTTCCTCCCACCCGCCTGATTTTCCGTTCCTGAAGAACACGCAGGAGCTTGACCTGCATTGCATTCGACATTTCGCTCACTTCATCGAGAAAAAGACTTCCCCTGTCGGCATTGCGGAAAGTTCCCTCTTTCACGCGGTCTGCTCCCGTGAAAGCGCCCTTCTCGTGGCCGAATAGCTCAGATTCGAGCAGTGTTTCCGTCAATGCTCCGCAGTTGATCTTTACGAATGGCCCTTCACTTCTTGGACTGTTGTAATGGATGGCTTCGGCTATGAGCTCCTTGCCCGTTCCCGATTCTCCCGTAATAAGCACTGTGGCGTCGGAGGGGGCTACCTGGGAAACCATTTCAAGCAGCGCTGCCATCGGTTTGCTCCGTCCGATGATGGAACCGCTGTCGAAGCGGGTTTTCAATTTTTCACGAAGAGCGGCATTCTCTTCCCGAAGTCGGCGATGTTCCGTGGCCCGCTCCATTACGATACGCAATTCGTCGAAATCTAAAGGTTTTGTAAGGTAGTCATAGGCGCCTTTTTTCAAGGCCTCCACAGCAGATTGGACGGAAGAATAGGCTGTCATTATTATTACGGGTATAGAGGGGTTGGCCGACCTGATTTCCGGCAGAGCCTCCAGTCCTGAAACACGGGCCATTCGTATGTCCATCAATAAAAGATCCCAAGGGCGTTCCCGGACAAGGCTGATGGCCCGGTCGCCGTCATCGGCTTCATCCACGGAATAATTCCACCCCGAAAGCAGCGTTTTCAGCATTGTGCGATGGGCGAGGTCATCATCGACCACCAGAATTGAGATTTTGCTATTCATGTCTCTGGCCTCTCTTCAGGTTCCGGCAAGGTCGGAGTAATTGTGAAAAAAAAGGTAGAGCCCCTCCCCTGTTCACTTTTCACTTGAAGTTCTCCTCCATGGGCCTCCACTATTTTATGAACAATGGCAAGCCCCAGGCCGGTACCCGAAGGCTTCGTTGTATAATAAGGGTCGAATATTTTAGGAAGATCCGCCGATCTAATTCCGCACCCATCGTCGGAAACTGACAATTCAATACCGGAATAGCCGACGTATTCAACGGCTACCCTGATCTTCCCCCCCCCTGGCATTGATTCCACAGAGTTAATATAAAGATTAAGGAGAGCCTGCTTCAGGCCGTCTGCATCCACATGAACGGTTCTGTCCTTTGTAGGCAGATCCGCTTCTATTGTAATGCCTTGTTCACGGGCACGGGTTTCGATCATTCCGAGAGAATCACGAACCAGCCTGAGGATGGAAACAGTTGAACCCTGTACCCGTATTGGTCTGGATAAATCCAGAAGCTGACTGATAACCCGGTTCAGGCGGTCCACTTCACTGATCATTATATCGGCTGTTTTCGTGTCTTCAGGTACATTCCGGTAACGTTCTCTGAAATAGGTTGCGAAGCCCTTGATTGAACTCAGCGGGTTTCGAATTTCGTGGGCTACGCCCGCCGCAAGCCTTCCCAGGGAGGCCAGATTACGGCTCCGGTCAATTTCTTTTTTCAGGCGATTAACTTCCGTAAGGTCTCTAATAAGCATAACGAATCCTATGGCGGATCCCTGCTCCATAAGGATCGTTGAAATGATGTCAAGAGGCACTGTCCTGTTGTCCGGAAGGGGAAAATCTACTTCCTCCTCGATCATGGTTATGGTTCCCCTGAGACGGTCAAGCAAATCGGTCAATGCCGGGGGCAGAACTTCACGGGCGCTCTGACCCATTACACGAGAGGCCGGAATCTGTAGTATCGACTCAGCTACACGGTTGCAGGAGGTTATAACGGCTGAGTTGTCTGTGGCGATAATGCCAATTGGTATGTGTTCAACAAGACTGTCTGAAAATGCCTTAACCTTTGACAGGGAAGAGCGGGCCTGCCTGTATCCCTGGACGATTAGCAGGGATATGATGCCGGTAAAGCCTATAAGAAGAAGTATCAGTGCCAAAGTGACGGTAATGCGTGTATCCGCCTTCAATGCCAAGGCGATGGGATTCTTGTCAAGCCCTACAAATATCATTAGTGTTGGACGCAAAGGGTGGTCCCTGCGAAAAACGTCGTCCGGAATCGATCTTTCAAAGGGAGCCGTGATAATTGAAGGTGATGGAGAAAAATATCTGAATACCTCGAAGACCTCCCCATGCTCCTCCTCGGAGATCGTCCTGTAATAGAGAGCCTCCGTTGCAGCTATTTCCCTGAGATCCATTTCCCTGCCGTGGTACCGGCCTATTTTTTGGGGGTTGTTGTGCGCTACAATATATCCGTTCATGTCGGTTATGATGATGTGCGCAATGTCAGGCAGCTGAGCTGTTTCAAAGAGAAGGTCCTGAACCTGGGGTCCGGTGCCGCTTGTTGCCCGAGCCCCCGCTTCGAAAGACAGGATCAGGGCAGCCCCCTTTTCGGCGAGAAGCTGCGTCATGGCTTCCTTCTGTTTTTCTATGCTGTAAACTGCCATTAGAATCATGATCGGCAAAAGGATAACAACGGCTCCGATGACGATCCATGGTGAGATCATTACCCATGAGCCGGCTTTTCTAATGTATGCATGTGCTGCCATATTGATATCCTTTATCTTTCCCTGTTCCTGTTGGTTGGGGCCACCTTTTTAATTCATTGCTGGAAAAACCCGGCTTCGAAAGGTTGATGCCAAGCGGACCCGCCAAAATATGACGACAGTATATGGATATATATTGCCCAGATGTATACCACAAGTGGATATAAAGTAGCCACTTTTTTAAGCGTATTCTAGCAGATTTGTCTTGTATGTAAGGTTCGAATAGTCCGACTATGGCAGGGGAGAGAAGATATTAATCATAATGGCATGTCTTTTGCTAAGTTATTTCGACGCATACTAACTTACGATAATATTAGGGAGGCAGATATGAACCTGTCGATGAAGCGATTATGGGGCTATATTTCCGGCGCGATCATTCTTCTTTTGCTGGGTACGGCAATTATTGCCGTTGAGGGTGTGGCAATAGTGCCGGAGAAGGCCGAAGCCGGAGAGGTTAAAACAAAAATTGCGGCGCCACAGGCAACTCCTCCGGCCACATCTCAGGTTCCAGCGGTAGTTTACATTCCGGCGTCTTTTACGGATCTTGCGGAACGTCTGAAGCCGGGTGTCGTCAATATCAGGACTACTAAGATAGTCAGCGGTGGCGACATGTATCACTTCGGTACGCCCTTTCGAGGTTCCCCCTTTGATCGATTTTTCGGCGGTGATGAGTTCTTCAGAAGATTTTTCGGGGATCGTCCCGGTAGAGAATACAGGCAGAGAAGCCTTGGGTCCGGCTTTGTCATCAGCAAGGATGGGTATATTTTCACCAACAACCATGTCATCGAACGAGCCGACGAGATTCTGGTTAGGCTATCTGACGGAAAGGAATACCGGGCCGCTGTTAAAGGTACCGACAAGAATACTGACATAGCACTTCTGAAGATTGAGGTGGAGAATGATATTCCTGTGGCCGTCCTGGGAAGCTCATCGGATCTTCGGGTGGGTGAATGGGTGATGGCCATAGGCAACCCCTTCGGCCTTTCGCAGACTGTAACCGTTGGTATTGTCAGCGCTACAGGAAGAGTGATAGGAGCCGGGCCCTATGACGACTTTATTCAAACTGATGCTTCAATTAATCCAGGAAACAGCGGTGGTCCGCTCTTTAACATGGCAGGTGAAGTAGTGGGCATAAATACGGCTATTGTGGCACAGGGTCAGGGAATCGGCTTTGCTATTCCAATTGACATGGCAAAGGAAATCCTTCCGGCCCTTAAGAAGGAAGGCCGCGTTACACGCGGCTGGCTGGGAGTTTCAGTTCAGGATGTGACCGCTGAAATATCTGAGAGCCTGGGGCTGAAAACGGCCGATGGCGTTCTGGTGGCACATGCCTTCGAGGGAGACCCGGCGGCGATAGCGGGAATCAAAAGCGGTGATGTTATTGTTTCCATAGACGGCAAGAAAATTAAAGATACCCAGGAACTGCTACGTGTAGTAGCTTCCATTCCTGTCGGCACAAAAGCAACCGTGGGCGTAATACGCCAGGGGTCGGACAAGAAATTTTCAGTAATAGTTAAAGAGCGCCCCGATCCTCAAACCATTGTCCAACAGGGCGGACGGGAAGACCGCTTCGGTATGACTGTTCAGGCAATAACTCCAGAAATGGCGCAGCATTTCGGCCTTTCAGACACAT
>JAQUQY010000002.1 GCA_028715865.1 Syntrophales bacterium | reverse complement strand
CCGAATGAGCGCCCATCCCTGGCTGAGCTCGGGAACAGGGTAATCCTTAACCTGGCGCAGGTTTCCATCATAAACCAGCGCTCGCATTACCTGTCTGTTATGCCCTGAAGACATTAAGCTTATTCCTTTTAACCCGGTTTATCATCGCATTGAAATTAGGAGCTTTCATTAAAGAGGCTGCTCCCGCCAGAAAACCGGGTAGCCACTGTTTTTGTTTTTTTGCTTCATTCGCTCATGCTGTTTAAACCTGTCCGTATTTTCTATTGAAATCTTAGCGGACGACAAGTATTCTTAATACTTCAAGGTTGTCTCTTCAAGTGAAAAGATTTTGACCATCCATTCTTCGAAAGGAACCGGCGATGCAAATTATCATGCAGAACGTTAAGCGTATAATGAATTTTATCAAACATGATATCTGGAGAGTCCGCATCAAGGATCTTCCTCGCAAGCAATCCATATTCCTGAGGGAGCTTCGCATTTTTATACTCTCGGTCCGCGGATTCGACGAGGATAAGTGCCTTCTTCGGGCTTCAGCGCTTACTTTTTATTCTTTGATCTCAATCGTCCCCGTTGTAGCAATGCTTTTTGGCATCGCCAAGGGGTTTGGATTCGAAAAGCATCTACAGGTTCAGTTAATGGAACAGTTCCAAGGGCATGAAGAGGTTATAAGCCAGGTCATTGCATTTGCCGAATCTTTGCTTGCCAACACGAGAGGAGGCTTGATAGCCGGTGTCGGCATCATAATACTCTTCTACGCGGTCATCAAGGTTCTCAGTCATATCGAGGCGTCCTTCAACGACATATGGGGAATACAGGAACCTAGAACCCTGGGAAGAAAATTCAGCGATTATCTTTCCGTCATGCTTCTATGCCCGATTCTCATCATTCTGTCGAGCAGCGTGACCGTTTTCATCAGCACCCAGGTAACGCTGATTATGGAAAAGATCGCTCTTCTGGGGATGTTCAGCTCCGCCATATCCTCTTTGTTAACGCTTCTACCCTATTGTATTGTCTGGGTACTTTTTTCTTTTCTTTATGTCTTCATGCCTAATACCAAGGTAAATATTTCTTCAGGCCTCCTGGCGGGAATCATTGCCGGAACCATGTACCAACTGGTTCAGTTCGGCTATATCTCCTTCCAGGTAGGGGCGGCTAAATACAACGCAATATACGGAAGCTTCGCTGCCCTGCCTCTTTTTCTTATCTGGCTGCAGTTGAGCTGGCTGATTGTCCTGTTCGGCGCCGAATATTCCTTTGCCCGACAGAATGTGGACACATACGAGTTCGAACCCGATTTTCTCAAAATCAGTACATCTTTCAAGAAACTCCTTACTCTGCAAACAGCCCACCTTCTTGTGTCTAATTTTGCAGAAGGAAACAAACCATTGACGGCCACCGAGATATCCCATCGTCTCGAAATCCCGATTCGCCTGGTTCACCACATACTCTCTGATCTGACCGCCGCCGGTATAATCACATCCACAGAAGCGGAAAAATACCGTGATTACGGTTATCAGCCCGCCCGTGATATAAATACTATCACGGTACAATTCGTAATTGATGCCCTGGAAAAAAGCGGAACAGAGGCGATCCCGGCGGCCCGGACGGCCGAATCTAGAACCCTGTCCGAAATCCTTCGCACCTTCACGGACGAGATGGCCCAATCCCCGGCAAACCGCCTGTTGCGGGATATTTAGCAACATATAGAGGGATCAGATTGATGTGATTCCGGCTTATGAAATGAATCTCTGCCAGATCTCAAATGACATCCACGGGCAAGAAATATTCCCGCAAATGCTGTAGATTTTATTCTTGACAGTGATAGCTGGTGTCTTATAGTTGTTGAGAAATTGAGCTTGTATCATATGTGGCCTTAGTTCCTCAGAAATTTCCTGAAGGCAGATTATTTGCTCTATCATGCAAAAGCCAGCCTGTGAGAGATTCGAGCACCATGAACATCGAGACGAGAATCAAAGAAGATTTTACCTCCATGGTGCCCTATAAGGTGTTCCGATTTTTTTCGGCCGCAATACGCCTTTTTGTTCTGATTTTACCTCTGATTCTGCCGTCAACAGCCTCTTGTTCAGGGCCGATTCAGGGAAGCGAGACTATTACCCTGGCACTGCAATGGCATCATCAATCTCAGTTCGCCGGGTATTACATGGCTCTCGCAAGGGGATTTTACGAAAAAGAAGGCCTGGATGTTCGCATACTTCGCGGCGGTCCAGACAGAAGCTCCCCCAACATGCTCCGCCATGGAAAGGCTGACGTTGCCGTAATGATGCTTCCTACCGCCATAGAGGCGCGGGTCGGTGGACTCCCGGTGATTAACATCGCCCAGATTGTGAATCGTGGAAATTTTCTGCTGGTGGCAAGACGTCAGCCCAACCATGGACCTCCCATCACGTCCCTGGATGACCTGGAAGGAAGGCCGGTGACTCTATGGCTAACAGATTTTGATGCGCCCTACCTCGCCCTTTTCGATTCCCGGAATGTCCGACCCTTCATCCTCCCTCAGTACGCAACCCTGTCGCTCTTTCTTCGCGAAGGCGCCGTCGCCTGTTCGGCCATGCGCTACAACGAATATCACGACCTGCTCCAGAGCGGCTTTGACGAATCCGACCTGGCTGTCTTCGATCTTTACGATATGGGAATAATCATGCCCGAAGACGGGCTATATATACTCGAGGAAACCCTTCGGCAACGTCCCGGGGTCTTTGAAGCCTTTGTCCGCGCATCACTGGAAGGATGGCGCTATGCCCTTGACAATGAAGATGAAACCCTGGACGTGATCATGGATTATGTTTCCGGGGACAACCTTCCAACTAACAGGGTTCACATGCGCTGGATGCTCCGCACGATTTTTGCCTCTATTTTCCCTTCAACGGCCGACAACTGGGAGTTCGGAGTCCTTTCCCGTGAAGCCTACGATGCGACGCTAGAGCTGATGATCCATCACGGTTCGCTGGCCGGCGCTCCGTCATTTGAAAACATGGTTGCCGGAAAGCCATCCCCATGAGGATCATGAAGCTCTCCCTGGCCCGTCGCATGGCGGCACTAATTCTCGCGGGAACCGGTCTGGTCCTCATCTCGGTCCTGGGATTCAGCTATATTTATCAGAGGAGCCTGGCCTTTGATTTCGTTATGAGCCGGGACGAGCAGCTGTCCCAGGCGGTTCTAAACCGGATCGAGGAGCACCTGGCCGCTCCCCGAACCGTCGTCGACCAGATGGCCCTGTTCCTGGCAGGGAGCCCCCATCAATGGAACCGCCATGCCGTCGATCGCCTTATCTATGTCACGCTGTCGGCAAATACACGAATAGTGGGAATGGCCGTGGCTCTTTCCGCTCACATCTCGGAAAAAAGCGACTTCAAAATCCTATACGGCTTGCGTGAAGGGGATCGTTTTCTGGTGAGTGACCGGGAATCGCCGGGACTTGATTACCAGCACGACTGGTTCTACCTCCCGTCGTACCTGAAAACACCCCAGTGGATCGACCCCTATTATGACCCTGACGCCCGTATGCTGATGGTGACCTATTCTGTTCCCATACTTGTAGGAAACGATGTGGTTGCCGTCGTCACCTGCGATCTTTCTCTTGAAGACATTCGAAGGATGCTTGACGAACTGTCACTGGGAGAAAAGGGGATAGCCGTGCTTCTGTCACGCTGGGGGACATTCATATCTCATCCACGGCGGGAACTGGAAATGAGGGAAACCATTTTCAGTCTCGCCGAGGCCCTGGATGAGGTAAAGATGAGGGAATCCATTATAGAGCTGGGAAGGCGCATGATCAGCGGAGAGTCGGGACATTTTCAATACCGTAGTCCCTTCGACGGAGATATGGCGCTTGCCCACTACGCCTCCATACCATCCACGGGATGGTCCCTCGGCATTATACGTCCGAAGGCGCAGGTTCTCGAACCGCTGCGACACATTAACAAAATTAGCGCACTAGTCGGCGTAACCGGCGTAATTCTACTGCTGATACCGGCCCTCGCCATTGCCTGGTCTGTGGCACGGCCTCTTAGAAAGCTTGCGGATTCTGCGGAAAGGCTTGCAAAGGGTGATTTCGAGGCCCCTCTTCCCGAAATCCGCAACAGCGATGAAGTGGCAATGTTGACAGGGGCTTTCAGCCGTATGCGAAATGATCTTCGACGTTACATTGATGATCTTACGGCCACAACGGCGGCCCGGGAGCGAATTGAAAGCGAGTTATCCATCGCCAGGGAAATCCAGCTCGGAATAGTTCCGAAGCTATTCCCCCCCTATCCCGAACGCCGCGACATCGACCTGCACGCGTCGCTAGTTCCAGCCCGTGAAGTGGGCGGTGACCTCTACGATTTTGGCCTTCTTGACGATGATCACCTGTATATCGTCATCGGCGATGTGTCCGGCAAGGGTGTGCCTGCCTCATTGCTCATGGCAGTGGGCAAAACAATGCTCAAGTCGGCGATACTGAACCTGCGCAACCCCGGCCGCGCACTGGGAGCAGTCAACGAAGACATTGCCGCCGACAACGAATCCTGCATGTTCATTACCATATTCCGCGGAATCCTGAACTTGGCGACGGGAGATTTTATTTACGCTAACGGAGGCCATAACCCTCCACTCCTGGTCCGTGGAGCAGAAAATATAATTAATGTAGACGCCAAGTCCGGCCCGGCCCTGGGGATCATCCCCGGATCGGTCTATCACAATCACAGCATCCGTGTCGAAGCAGGCGACTTGCTGGTTCTTTACACGGACGGTATTACCGAAGCAGCCAATCGCAGCGATGAACTTTACGGCGAAAAACGTTTGCTGGAGTACGCGGCACGCTGCTTTGCCGCCCCTGTCCGCGACTGCATCGAGGGCCTGAAACGGTCCGTTGAGGCTTTCGCTGACGGGGCGGAGCAATCCGACGACATAACGTCTCTTATTGTCCGCTACCATGGCCGTGGCCCGGGTGAAAACACCCTTCCTGGAGATGACGGAGCCACAGACAGGCCCTCCTGGGAGCGAATCTTCTTATCGAACCGCCTGGAGGAACTTGAGCGGCTTGCCGCCTGGTTGAACGAAAGGGCTGAAACTCTCGCCCTGTCTAAACCTCTGCTAATGGACCTCAACCTTGTTCTCGAGGAATGGTTTGTCAACGTGACTTCCTATGCCTTTACCGACGATACCGATCACAGAATAGAGGTGCGGATCAGGCAATCGGGAAATGAACTTCACATAGAAGTCGAAGACGACGGCGAGCCTTTCGACCCCACGGTCCGGGCCGACGTTGACACATCTCTCTCCCTTGAAGAACGCCCCATTGGCGGCTTGGGCATTCACTTTATCCGTAGCCGGATGGATGGATTCCACTATCGTAGAGAAGGAAGCCGGAATGTGGTGACCCTTTTGAAAAAGCTGCCAAGCTCTTCATGAAAAGCTGCGCTATACACAACAGGCTGAACATTATTAAATTCACCATGGACGCGTGGCTAGGGGCGCTCCAGCACAAGGATGAACCGTTCGCAACATGAATTCGCCATGTGGCTGAATCGACTCATCTTTGGCTGTATCGGCCATTTCGATGCGGGCATTCCCACAACATCAGCCATCCGGTAGCCACAAGATTGAAGAATGTCATAAGGACCAGCGTGCGGGCAATTCCCAGACTCGGCAGGAGAAGCATTCCCGCGAGGAAGGCCCCCAATGCCGACCCGGTAAGATCCATACCGTAGATAAGTCCCGCCGCCTCGCCTGTTTTATTTTTTCGTCCAGCGTAGAGTGCGCCCGACAGCGGAAAATGTATGCCCCCCAGAATGCCGAAGAAGGCCAGCAGTAGCGGAAAGCACAGTTCCCATAACGGCCTGGCCCAAGACTGGGGAGGCAGGCCATGGATCAGGGAGATGGCGCCCCACATGGACATGGTGTATAAAGCGAGGAGGAACTGTATCAGCGCCAATGCTCTACGATAATTGACAATATCGTTTAGATGCCGGGAAACGTAGCGACTTCCAAGCATCAATCCAATCATATAGGCCGTTACAAGAAAGGCTATCTTGTAATAAACGTATCCATAGAAAACCTGGAATGCCAGTATAAGCAGAACCGTTACAGTCATTTGCGTGTAGCCCGCCATGAAGCAGGCGTAGAAAACCGGAACTTTGGCGGCGCCCGGAAGACTCTTCCATCGGCCATAGACAGCCAGGACAAACGTTAACATTATTCCTATCGCGATAAGCTCCAGGATGTTGGCTGCTCCGGCACTGCGAAGAACAGTGGCCAACCGCGGCTTATGTTGGGCGCTCCATAAAATCAGGGTATCGTAATAGAGGGAAGGTATAAGATCCCGGTTGACCCTGGGTTCTTCAACAGTATCCATGATTCTTCGCAGGAAGAGTTGCCTTTGCGGCTACAGATCAAACAAAAGATAGTAGTCCCTTACGTATTGCAGATCGAGATCTCTTTCCGCGGACCGATCGACCAGCGTCGCCGGATTTTCAATCAGCACTCCCGGCGATGGTGAAGCCAAAAAACGGGCCGTCGACCCGGGATAAACAACCACCTCGTCAAATACATATTCCAGGGTTTTCCTCAGGGACGCGAGTATCCGGACCTGGTTCGGACCGACCATAATTTCCGCCGATGTGACGGCAATTGAAAAAACACCTTCGTAATTCAGTTTTTCAAGGGACTCCTCAAAGAATTCAGCAGTATAGAACCTATTCATCTGTGCCGTCAGGGGATCGGGCAGGTCAACGATAATGACGTCGTAAGTATTATCTGTTCCCTTAACGTGATCCCTTCCATCACGATGGATTAACCTGACCCTTTCATCATCCAGAACGGCCGTAATGTCCCTAGGAAGCAGTTTCCTCCCCTGGTAAATTATTTCGGGATCCAACTCAACATAGTCCACGCGCTCTACTGAGGGATGCTTAAGTGTTTCGGCAAGGGATCCCGATATACCGCCCCCAACCACCAACACCCGTCGCGGATCCCTGTGCTGCAGCAACGCGAGATGGACGGCACGCTCCGCCGATTTTGGGTCGGGCCATGAAAAGAGCCAGAGGCCATTTTCAAAGAAGCTGGTCTGGTGCTCAACGGTTACAGCCGTCAGGTTACCGTATGGAGTGTCACGGGATTCAATAACTTTGTACCCGTGCCATTCCAACTGCCGCGTGATCACATCGACAGGCCAGGAGGCTAAGAGCCCGGCTGAGAAGATCATAACCAGAAGAGCTGACATTACTCTACAGGACCGGGCAAATGTGCCCGCCCGCCCTTTGAGGAGAGCCAATGCTGATAAGCAGAGCAGCATTGAGACTGCGAAAAGGCCATGAAAATGATTCAGCCTGGCTAAAAAGACAAAGACAACAGCCAGACCTCCGACCCCCGCGCCCAGTGATTCCAGGTAGAATACAAAGCCCATGGACGTTCCGGCGTCACTGCATGCCTTTTCACTTCGCAGACTGCAGGCCACAGCGAATAGAGAGCCCGACAGGAAACAGAATGGCCCCAGCACCAGGAAGGTGATAGCAACCATCTTGAGGGGATCAATTATCTCACCGGGCGGAATGTCCAGGAAGGTCTTCGACAGGCGGATCATCAGGATTGAAAGGGGCAATACTATGGCCAGGCTCGCCATAACTATTGCCATGGCCCCTTCCCTTTCGGCAATCCGCTCCGAAAGACGCCCAAGCGTGAAACTGCCCATCGCCGTCCAGAGGAACCAGGCACATAGCATTACACCCAGCGAGAGCTCGTTTCCATAAAAGATAACAAGCAGTTCCCGTAACATTATGATCTGGGCGGCTAGAGGCGCAAAGCCTATGAGAAAAAATGCGAAACTATGTCTTAAGTGGAAGGAGACGGTCGCGCTTGACACTAATATTACTCCCAATTATCATAAAAATAATTAGCCCATTAGTAATTCTTTTTCACCGGAACGTTGAGAATACCACGACAGGAAACAGATTCCCATGATTTCCCGCAGAAGCTTCATAATCCAGTCCATTGTGCTGGGAAGTGCCATGTTGGCGACCCTGCCAACTCCCCGGTTGTCCTCAGCGGGACACGAGAAGGAACCGGCCTATAAGAAACTGGACCGCGCAGGAATACTGGCGCGACGGATTGAGGAGGCGTGGCAGATACTCGAAGACTGCCGTCTCTGCCCACGAATGTGCCGTGTAAATCGTCTGGAAGGTGAACGGGGCTTTTGCCGCACCCTTGAACAAGCGGTGGTGTACAGCGCCTCACCACACTTCGGTGAGGAGTTCCCACTCGTAGGGCAACGGGGCTCCGGAACCATTTTCTTCTCCAACTGTAGCCTCCGTTGCGTATTCTGCCAGAACTGGCCCATCGCCCATGAGGGCAGGGGGCAAGAAGCCAACTGTGAGCATATTGCATCGTTAATAATAAATATGCAGCGCCTTGGCTGCCACAACGTAAACCTGGTGACCTCCACGCACATTCTGCCGAATATACTCAAAGCTCTAAAAATCGCCATTGACAAAGGCCTGTCAATCCCACTGGTCTACAACACAAGCGGCTACGAAGGACTCGAATTGATAAAGCTCCTGGACGGAATCATAGATATCTACATGCCCGACTTCAAGTTTATGGATCCCGAAATGGCCGACACCTATTCCCCCGGAGCACGTGATTATCCCGAACGGGCAAGCGAATCTATCATCGAAATGAACCGCCAGGTGGGTGTCCTCGAGCTTGATTACCGAAACATTGCCCGACGCGGCCTTCTTATACGTCACCTGGTCATGCCCAACAGGGTTGCAGGCACAAAGGAGTTCACCGCATGGGTGGCGGAAAATCTGCCGCACGACACCTACCTGAATATCATGCCCCAGTACCGCGTTGAACACAGGGCTTTTGAATATCCAAAGATATCCCGTGGGATTACAAGAACCGAGTTTCTTGAAGCTGTCGGATGGGCTGAAGAGCGGGGCTTAACCAATCTTGACGCACGATCACTTAGGAGCCGGGATACCTTCCTGAGGAGTTTCAGATAATCTGGATCTGAGCTAATCACCGGAATCCCATAATCCGGGCACCGGACCGCCGCAATATCCGCATGCTCCGCCGGCAATTCTATTCTCTACTACCATGAAACCTGTTCTTTGAATTACCGTTTTTGAACAATTGGGGCAGAATGTGTTTTCCCCCTTATGGCCCGGAACTCCGCCCAGGTAGACGAACTTCAGGCCCGCATCTAAGGCTGTCTCCCGGGCCCTCTCCAGAGTTGCAATAGGAGTGGGCGGCAGGTTTCTCAGCCTGTAAAGAGGATAGAAGCGGGTAAAGTGAAGGGGCGTCCATTCTCCCATTGTCTCCATGATCCAGTGCGCCATATCACGAATCATAGACTTTTCGTCATTCCTTGCAGGTACGATAAGGGTTGTTATCTCAGCGTGAATACCCCTTCTACGTATGTTCCGGAGGGTGTCAAGTACCGGCTTCAGTTCGCCCGCGCAGAGTTCGCGGTAATATTCTTCACTAAAACCTTTCAGATCGACATTAAAAGCGTCCGTAACATCGCATAGTTTATAAAGTGGATCTTCCCTAATAAAACCCGCCGTGTGCACCAGACTCAAAAGTCCCGCCTCACGGGCTCGTGCCGCAACAGCCATGGCATACTCGATAAATACAACTGGTTCCACATAGGTGAACGCTATGGAGCGGGCATTCATGTTGTGGGCTTGGCGAATCGCCGATTCCGGCGGCAGGTCAAAGGAGTAGATATCTTCCGGGGAAACCTGGGACATCTCCCATACCTGGCAGAACCGGCAGTGCAGGTTGCAGCCCGCCGTGGCGAGACAAAGCGACATGGTCGACGGCATGACGTGAAAAAGGGGATTCTTTTCCACCGGATCAAGGTGAATTGCGCAGGGATTTCCGAATACAAGACTGTAGAGTCGACCCTTCCGGTTTTCCCGCACTCCGCATTCCCCTCGCCCATCTATGTTTATGCGGCATTGCCGGGGGCATAGAGAACATCTAACAACCTGTCCATCCAGAGACTCGTACCATGGCGATTCAACAAGATTAATCCGGCCCAGGCGGGGCATGTCCGCTCGAGCCTTTCCCATCATTGCTGCCGGGGAAAGGCCGGCGAGGAAGAGCGAGGCCAGGGCACACGCTCCTCGTCCGCAAAAACCCAGAAACTCACGACGGGCAAAGTAGTTGCCTTTTCTTTTCATTTTTTAAGTTACGGTCTCTGCCTTTATCGTTCAGGACAAAGATAATTATCCATTAATAACGGAGCTTAACATTATGGTTACCTTCATAATAAATAATATTTGCCTTGAAAATTAATTGAATTTCTATTATTATGAACGAATTATCTTAGTATTTACAAGCTCTAGCGATTATTGATAAGAGTTAGCGCACCCGTAAAAATCAGCGAATCAAACTCATCCTTAAGCCGGTTACTTATTAGACAGACCGCTTGAGAGTTTCGCCGGATGGAAAACAATGATTAACTACCTCTATAGACTCATAATAGACGATGTAACGGATATATGTTACTCGAATGCTCTGGATTTTTTCCCCGATAATTCCAGGATTCTTGACGTGGGTATCGGGAACGGCATCATGCTGGAGCAGTATCATTCACTAATACGGTCGAAAAATCTGGAGATTACCGGAATCGATATAAATCGTCAATATCTCAAGCATTGCAAAAAAATGATCCGGAAATGCAGCCTTGAAGACAAAATCGAGGTTTATTACGCGCCGGTTGAATCCTATAGTCCGCCGGAAGACGAATACTATGATTACATACTCTTCGGCATGAGTTTCATGCTATTCGAGGATCAAAATTATGTTCTGGATCGTGTTACGCCGTGGATAAAGCCGGACGGGGGTATGGTTTTTTTTCAAACCATGTTCGAGGACCGGTCGGTTTTTCTTGATATAGTCAAGCCCCGCCTGAAATATTTTACCACCATAGATTTCGGCAGAGTCACCTACAAGGAGGACTTCTATAATTTACTTAAAGAAAAGGAACTGCCCGTCACCGAAGACAGAATTCTCAAAAGGGAATGGTTTAAAGGTGATTACCATCTGATAATTTCTAAACCGAAAAAGCGGAAGCGCAAAGCACCATTTAACTTTCCAAAGGGCAGGAGCGCTCATCCCTCACACGCCGGCCGGACCCATAACCGCTGACAGGTTGGTTAATAGCGCTATCCTTCCAACACTCGCCTTTTTTTACGGAAAGCACTTTTCTTATTATTAAAAGAAATGAACTAAGGTCCGCCTTTATTCAGTATCATCATCTACGGCCATGGTGGAACCAGGCGTATGTCACGTTTTCGCTGCGTCGTCGGCTTCCCTGAGAGGGCTGTCCGGCAGTCTGTGATTCCTTATGATTCGGCTCACTCCTCCTATGCGGTCATTTGACCAGCGCAGATGCGTTCCAAGCCTTAAAACCATGTCATACCCCAGAAGATCGTGAAGGGCATAGGTGCTTCGATCTCCTTTTTCAACGCGAACGAAGGGTTTGGCGATGTCATGAAGCAGGGCTGCCCAGCGAAGATTTATCTCCGGCGGCGAAGACAAAACCGCTCTAACCGTGTGGTCCCACAAGTTACGGGCATGATAGATGGTGTTTTGTTCGTATTTGTTCTGTAGTGAAAGCTCCGGTATCATGAAGCGGCAGAGACCGGAATCCATAAAGGCCCGAAGCCCCCGTTCCAGAAAAGGACATAGAAGAAGCCTGTCCATCTCTATCATCCACCGTTCCTTGCTTACCTGGAGAATGCGATGGGATGATTTAACAATCGACTGGAGAGTTTTCCCTTCAATTTCAAAATCAAGCTGAGCTGAAAAACGGATAGCCCTCAGCATGCGCAGGGGGTCTTCTCTGAAGCGGGTTGCAGCATTGCCCACAGCGCGGATCAAGCCATTTTTTAGGTCGTCACGCCCCCCAAAGGGATCAATGATTCTTTCTCCCCGCCTGGCCATGGCATTTATGGTAAAATCCCGCCTGGCAAGATCCTCTGTTATGCCATCGACAAAAACTACTTCGGGGCTTCGTTTTCCCTCCCCGTATTTTTCGGTCCGAAAGGTGGTGATTTCCACTAGACGGCCTTCGAGGCGCAAACCGATAGTTCCGAAACGCTTTCCCGTCAGAAAGGGTCGCTTCCCGCCCTTTCTTATGCACTCCTCTACGTACTCGGGCCGATGGGGAGTAGCGAAATCATAATCGACTGGATCAATACCCAGAAGCTCGTCCCTCAGTGAACCACCCACCGCGTATACCGGTGAAACTATTTCTTCTACCTTTTCGAATACCTGATCCATGGGATCGAGCTGTCCCCCACCGCTGTTGCCTGTTATTTCAGTACAATTTTTCAAGACAGCCTTACTATAGCACGTCAATCTCCCTGAAATCCAACACATTATCCAGTTTTGCATCCATCGGACAAGACAGAAAGGCGACCTTTTCATCCTTTAACATGGCAGGAACCCGGCAAAGGGCAGTTAACTGATTGGCTGCTTTCGCTTTGTTGCCGGCATGGCCGCTTTAACCAATAATCCCGGCTACATTACCGACATTATGACGGTCAGGCGTGTAAGTAAAAGTGGGTGTTTTAAAAGCCCTTTGATTTTTATTTTACCGGTGAAAAGCAGGCCCAGAACCCTTCTGCCCGCTTCGTCGAAGTAATGGGGCAGGCCAAGGCGTATGCTGAGAGAGCTTAGCGCCATTATATTATCCGATGAAGTGCTGATAATTATGGCAGCATATGGGTTCACACCGGACTCTATAGTAAGGGACCCCCCTTGGAAATGAAGGCTGATGGCAGTTTCAATGTCCGGCACTTCTATTGCCGTAATGCCACGCGTTTTTTTATATATCTCGTATTTCGCCTCTGATTTTTCAATATTGCCTATCAAAAGCTCCTGCAGAATGAATGAAAATGGGACATCCGTAGCATGATTTGTTATATTCAGTTCCATATTTTAGACCTCAAAACTTACAGTGCTCTTCGGTATATATCCAGCACCTCATCCTTTTCAGAAACATATCGAATGTTGTTTATAATGGCGCCATCAGCCATGCTCAGGTCGGCAGCTTCAGTTATATGCTCTTCCGTCACGCCGAATTCGGAAAGCTTCATAGGATGGCCGATCTCCTCAAGCAAATCAAATGATCCCTTCACTGCCGCCGCTGCGGAACTCCCTGGATCATCGCCGCGCGCGCTCAAACCCAGAGCCTCGGCGACTGTGGCATAAATGGCAATCGTTTCCGGTTCGCCATCAGAGAGGTTAAAATCCATGCACCAGGGCAGCAGAATGCCACAGGCAACGCCATGGGGAACTCGGGCCACGGCGCCGACGGATTGAGCCATAGCGTGTACCAGCCCTACAAGTGCATTGCCGAATGCCCATCCCGCCATGGTTGCCGCCAGCTGCACCTGTCCGCGGGCCTTTAGGTCGCGTCCGTCTTTCAAACACTCCGGCAACCAGGTGCTCAACAACCTGATGGCGTGTAACGCCATGGCGTCGGACAAGGGCTCCCTCTGGATGGATGTCATCGCCTCAATAGCGTGGGTCATGGCATCCATGCCTGTGGATGCCGTCAGCAGGGGCGGCAGGCCAATGGTCAACTGCGGGTCAAGAATGGCCACCCTTGGCGCGTTATGGGATTCAACAATCAATATTTTCTGCCCCTTTTCCTTGTCGTATATCACCGCGATCCAGGTCACCTCACTTCCGGTTCCGGCGGTGGTGGGAATGACTATATGCGGCGTCTGCGGCCTGGTCAGAAGCTGAATGCCTTCATAGTCAGCCAGCGATCCGCCTTCAGTCAATAAAATGCACATGCCTTTGGCCGTATCAATGACGCTGCCTCCGCCTATGCTGATGACTATATCGGCGCCCTTTTCCCCGGCAAAGGCGGCTCCGCGGTTGACAACATCAATACCCGTGTCCTGCGGGACATCGCTGAAAACACCGACGCATTTGTCACCCAGTGTCTTTATTATATTTTCCGAGAGGCCCGCTTTGATAATTCCCTGGTCAGTAACGACAATCGCCCGCGAACATCCAAGGGAGCTTATTTCAGACTCCAACTCACTCGTAGATGACCCGCCGCCGAATACAACTTTTGTGGGGCCAAAGTAAACAAAAGACAAATCGCTATCGTATGCCATCATAGTCTCCTTAACTTGCGGGCCTTAACCTGAAGTGCATCTGGCCTGAAAAACCAACGTTAACAGGTATGAAAAAGGGGGAACGCCACTAACCTGCTTGTCTTCTGCCGGACTTTAAACGTCGTCCGGGAAGATAGTATCCACTTCCGTCAGAAGGTCTATGACTTTGTTCACCGTCTTAATATTTCGCACCACGTAGGTCAGGTCGCCCTTCAGTTTCAATTTTCCCTGCATCAGGGCTTTCGTCGCGTCCAGTTCTTTTTTAGCGACCTGCTTCCAACGGGCGTAATCACCTGTCATTATGAATTTTGCCGATTGCGCCTTGGCGGCGTCACATATGACAAATTCGTTAACATCGCCGTGCCAGTAATCCGTAAACATGTAAACAGTCTGGGGAATATTCTTGGAAGGATCGGCGTTTACCGTTATGGATACGCTTCCTTCCCAGTCCTTGGCTATTTCTCTATACTCTTTGGATCCGGCGATTTTTTCCTTCCATGCATCCATCCATTCCTGCGTAAAAGCCTTGTATGCCTCCATATTACAACCCTCCCTCATTTATAAAGTTTGTCTTTCAACTCTGTAAGCCCCAGTTCCAGAAGCTTTTCGTCGCTGACCCTCCCCTGGGGAGTTAACCCTCGAATAGCGTAGTATTCATCACGCAAAAGTTTCACATCCGGCACTGAACCGGCCGCGGCGCCATCATGAAGCGCGGTGAGAACCTTCTTCGGCAGGATATCATCCTTAACCGTAATACCAAGCAGATTATTGATACCGCGTTTAAGCATCCAATCCCGTGCTCCGCACAGGAGAAGATCATTAAAATTGAAATTGTAACCGGTTACGGCGTTAAAGGAGTCCAAGACCGTTTCCGGCTTCAGGCAATAAATCAGGTAGTGGCACATAGAAAGGCTGTTTGCCAGAATGCCGTAATTTTCGGAATCAAAGACCAGCCGGGCTTTACCCTCCGACGTTGTACCGTCATAGTCTTCCTTCATGTCGAACAGCTGAGGCCACGAAACCATCCCCTGCTCCATGGCCATTGCCGCGTGCTGAAGGTGGCATCCGCCTCGGTTTGACATCATGTAGGCCAGTCCCATGCCGTGAAACCCCCTGGGATCATGCATGGGAAGATCAAGCCCCTTGACATGGGCAACGCAATCCGCCGCCGCGGCTCCGAAATGAATAGCCGCTGCCAGAGAGCCCCTGGCCAGGATATCTCCGAATCCTTCTCGACGGGCGATTCTCCCCAGCAAAACAATAACAGTCTCCATGTTTCCCCAGGAGAGGTCAAGATTATCCGCCGCTTCCGGGCTGATTATGCCCTTTTCGTAAAGCTCCATGGACACGGCAATTGCGGCGCCCGCGCTGATGGTATCCATGCCGTAACGGTTACACAATTCGTTGGCCTTGATAACCGCGGCAAGATCACCGTTCATGATCATCGTGCCAAAGGAGCAGCAGGTCTCATATTCGGGCCCGGGTCCTTCTTCCGTGCGGTAAGGGCCGTCTTTCACGGCAACCACCCTTTTGCAGGCCACAGGGCAATTAGAACAGGCATGGGCTTTTGTGAGGTATGCTTCCCTGAGCGCAGGACCGCCCAGACTGGCGGAAAGCTCGAAATCCTCGCCAATGGACCAGTTTTTAATGGGGATGTCACCGGTCATCATACCCAGGTCCATGGCCGCGTCAGAGCCCATCAAGTGCAGCGACTCCGCAAAAGCGGAATCTTTAATCTCCGCAATGGCCCGTTTGAATACTTCCCTGTATTTCCCTTCGTCGTCCTTTTCCGGAGCCCGGCTGCCCCGGGCTGTAATTGCTTTGAGGTTCTTAGAACCCATGACCGCGCCGAGGCCCGTCCTACCTACAAAATGTCCCTTGTCATTAGCAATTGCTGAAAACTTCACAATGTTCTCCCCCGCGGGTCCGATAGCCAGCACCTTTATATTCTTGTCGGGCGATTTCAGCAGATCCGTTGTTTCATAGGTATCCCTTCCCCACAGAGATTCGGCGGAAAGTATTTCAACCCCGCTGTCAGTGATGGAAAGCGTCACTGGATGGGGGCTCCTGCCTGTTATTATGATGCCATCGCAGCCCGCGCGTTTCAGTTCCGGTCCGAAGGTGCCGCCGCAGGCTGCTTCACCCCATATGCCTGTTTGCGGGGATTTGGAAGCCACCGCGAAGCGTGAGCTTCCCGGAAAGCCGCTCCCTACCATGGGACCGTTAATGACCATCAGAGGATTGGATGGAGAAAGGGGATCGGCATTGATATCGAATCTCTCAATGTAAAGAGATGCCGCGAGAGAGCTCCCGCCAATGAACTTCTTTAAACGTGCTTCTTCGATTGTAAACGTTGAACAAGCGGCTTCCGTCAAGTCAATCTGCAGAAATTTTCCAGCGTAACCGTTTTTCATGACTGCCTCCTTTTGGCTGCATGAAAGAACCTCATACAGGCCACAGTCGACGGCGGCCGTCCAGGCGTCCCAGGCCCGCCTTTGTAGCGGCTTCCAGGGCCTCACCATATTCAGCTCCCGTTATCCTTCTGCCGATTTTTTTGTCTCCCACAGCCCCGTGACAGGGCCGGTACTGATCCATGATATTTACATAGGTGTCCGTTGAAATCTCTCTTGCCAGAAAATCCATAATCTCAGCCGTACCGGCCACACTGCCCGGCATAACCAGATGGCGAACCAGCAGGCCCCTTACAGCAGTCCCCGCCTCAGAAACCACCAGATCTCCGACCTGCCGATGCATTTCCCGCATTGCCTCGCATGCCCGCTCCCGGTAATCCTTTACCCCGCATGTATAAAGGGCCCATTGGTTGTCCCAGAACTTGAAATCAGGCATATAAATATCAATGACTCCATCGAGTATTTTCAGCGTCTCCAGGTTCTCGTATCCACCGCAGTTATAGACAAGGGGGACATTCAGGCCATGTGACGCGGCGATGACAAGGCCCTCGAGTATCTGTGGCACAACATGGGTAGGCGTAACAAAGTTTATGTTGTGACAGCCCTGACCGGCCAGGGAAAGCATCATTGAAGCCAGGTTTTCCGGTTCCACCTGAACCCCCGCGCCGCCGTGACTGATATCGTCATTCTGGCAGAAAGAACATAGAAGATTGCAGGAACTGAAGAAGATCGTACCCGATCCAAGGCTTCCCACCAGGGGAGACTCTTCACCGAAATGGGCTCCCCGGCTCGCCACTGGCGCCTTCCGGCCGGTACGGCAGAAACCCTTCTCGCCTGAAAGGCGGTCAACGCGGCAGTTTCTGGGGCAGAGGGAGCAGGAAGCCAGCATATCGAGGGACTGAGAGACCCGGACGGCAAGGACGCCTTCCCGGTATAGCTTCAGGTATGATGGCTCATTGGTCATGGCTCGAATTTTCACGCCCGTGTCATTCTAAAAAACAGCCGGCCTTGACAAAACCTCTTGTTTGGAGGAGTGTGCAGCTGGCTGGCAACTCCCGCGGCCGCCTTACCCCTGATAACTGGAATACCACAGAGGCGGCAAATGATACAAGATCGCATTTTTTACGGATGGGTTATCGTTGCCGTTTCTTTTATCAATCTCGGCATAATCTTTGGAATCTGGTACTCCTTTTCCGTATTTCTTGTAGCCGTGATTGAAGAATTTCAATGGAGCCGATCAGCCGTTTCGGGGGTCTTTTCCTGCTTCATGCTTGTCCATTCCTTCGTGGCTCTTCCTGTCGGGTCTGTTATGGACAGGTTCGGGCCCAGGCGGATTATCCCCCTTGCCTCTTGCCTGGTCGCCGTGGGACTGGCGGCATCAAGCCGGATCACTTCCCTCTGGCATTTCTACCTGTCCTTCGGAGTAATAACGGCAATAGGCGTCTGCGCCATCGGCTTCATCGCCCACGGCATCATTCTTCCCAAATGGTTTGAACGCAAACGCGGCCTGGCCATCGGCATCGCCATGTCCGGCATCGGCCTCGGAATGCAGATTATTATTCCACTGTCTCACTATCTCATCACTTTATATGGATGGCGCTCTGCATACCTTATACTCGCTGCGGGCATGCTTTCCATCGTGTTTCCCCTGAACGCCATCCTGCAAAGGACAAACCCTGGGGAAATTGGTGAGGTTCCCGATGGGAGCGCCAAGGAAAGTGTCCCTATCCTGACGCCCAGCCTTGAAGAAAGTTCAAAGGTCAACCCCCCTATGGCGGCGAGAACGCTCCATAAGCCCGTGGCCCAGACTCCTGGAGAAGCCCTTCGAACCAGGCAGTTCTGGTTTCTTTTCGTAAGCTTTTTTTTCGTCCCTCTTGCCATCCAGGGAACTTTGATTCACCAGGTGGCAAGCGTTATAGACGGCGGGTTTTCAGCGGCCCAGGGCGCCTTTTTTTTCGGCATGGCCGGGATTTTCGGGTCCCTGGGAAAAATCTTTTTTGGAACATTGTCCGATCGAATCAGCCGGGAAAAGGCCTTTGCCATTGGTATGTTCTGCACCATACTGGGCGTGGCCAGCCTTTTGATGCTTCAGGCGGATCGCGTCTATCTTCTTTACAGTTACGCCATACTGTTCGGAATGGGATACGGCTCCATCGCTCCCATCGTTCCAGCCCGCTCGGCGGATCTTTTTCTTGGTCCTCACTTTGGAAAAATCCTGGGGATTCTCTCACTGGCGGGAGGGATCGGAGGAGCCTCGGGTGTCCTTCTTAGCGGAAAAATCTTCGACCTCACCGAGGACTACACCCTTGCTTTCATCGTAGCTATTGTTGCCGTCAGCCTGGCAATCATGCTTTTCTGGTTTTCATCTCCCCCGAATGAAAATGAATGAAGGTAACAGTTTAAGCATACAGTCTTTCATCAGCCGACCGCCCTTTCCTGGAAAGAAAATTTTAATTCATAGATACCAAACTCCCTCTTAACCTCCATTGGATATCCCGATTTGTGAAACACGGCCATCATCGCGTCATTCCTGGCCAGAACATCAGCAGTGAATCCTTCAATGTTCTTTTTCTGGGCAATTCTTATGAGATATTGAAGAAGCAAAGTTCCCACACCTCTGCCCTGCCAATCATCGCGGACCGTAAACGCCACCTCGGCATAGTTAGTCGCGGGATCCCTCATGTACTGGCCCACGGCAATGATCTCCTCCTTGCCCTCCGGTTCCTCCTTTCCAGTTACCGCAGCGAGGGCCATTTTGTCGTAATAGTCCACGGCAGCCATGGGCATTGCCACCTTGTGAGAAAAGGACTTCAGGTTCTGGAAGAAGCGTGTGTAAACGTCCTGTTCCGGGAGGGAATAGATCATGTCCTGAATAGCCCGCTCGTCCGTTGCCCTGACGGGGCGGAAAAAGATTTCCGAACCCTTCTTGTCGGCAAACCAGTTTTCGTATTCCTTTGGGTAAAGAACGCCAGGCACAAGCTGGTCCGGGTACACATAGCCCTGCTTTTTTGCCGCTTCAAGCAGTTCATCTCTGAAATCCGGATGGGCGATGGAAATAAGGGCCATGGCCCTGTCCCTTATTGATTTACCGTGAATGTAGGCAATTCCGTATTCCGTTACCACGTAATGCAAGTCGCCCCTTGTAACAACGACACCGCTTCCCTCAATCAGATAGGGCACTATTCGTGAGCTCTTCCCATCGTCGGTAGTGGATGGAAGTGTAATAATCGACCGCCCTCTTTTCGACATGGCCGCGCCTCGCACGAAATCCACCTGTCCTCCTATGCCGCCGTAAAAGCGGTATCCCAGCGAGTCGGAGCTCACCTGGCCGGTGAGATCAACCGTGAGAGCCGCGTTAATTGATATCATACGGTCGTTCCGGGCGATAATGGCGGGGTTGTTGACGTAATGGCTGGGACGGAATTCGAAAAGCGGATTGTCATTAACATAGTCAAACAGTTCCTTCGAACCCATACAGAAGCTCGCGACTATTTTCCCGCGATGGAGGGTCTTCTTGCGGCAGTTGACCACACCCCTTTCAATCAGGTCAATTATTCCCCCTGTAAAGGTTTCGGTGTGAACACCCAGGTTTTTCTTGTCAACGAGGCAGGGGAATATGGAGCCTGGAATTCTGCCCACTCCCGTTTGTATGGTAGATTCGTTTTCGATGATTTCAGCTATGTAACTTCCGATTTTTTCTTCTACAGGACCGGGAGTTTCGGGAAAAAATTCAAGAAGCGGTTCAGCAAACTCTACGAAGGCATGTATGTCGCTCACGTGCAGGAAGGTGTCTCCCAGAGTCCTTGGCATATTGGGATTGACCTGAGCAATAACGTAGTCCGCTTCTTCGGCTGCGATTTTCGTGATATCCACCGATATACCCAGGCTCACGTAGCCGTGATCGTCAGGAGGGGAAACCTGGATCAGGGCCACATCAAGATGCATCCGGCCGCTCCTGATGAGTTGGGGTATTTCTGAAAGAAATATTGGAGTGTAGTCCGCCCTGCCCTGGGCGATTACTTCTCTCATGCGGGGCCCTATGAACAGAGCGTTGTGCCTGAACTTGTCGGTGAATCGCTCATCGGTATAGGATCCTAAACCCAAATCAAGAAAATGAATGATTTCATTGTCAGCCGTCCGGGGAGCAATTTCAATAAGGGTTTCAACGAGGTGTTGAGGTTCACCGCAGGCTGAACCTATGAAAATCCGCCCCCCCCTTTTGATTTTATCCAGTGCCTTCACGGCCGTTGTGAGCCTTGACCGATAGATTTCATGCCAGCCCTTTTCCACGTTACACATCTCCTGTCTTCGTTTCATGGTCTTACAGGGGCATTGCCTTGAATCGCCTGATTTGCCATAATCTGCCTAAACTCTATCCCAAATGCATACCCCCGTCAGGAATGGAATAGTCCATTGAACAGGCTCTATTTGTAGATGGAGGTTTTGAAGAAGTCAATGAAAAGATAATAACATCAAAAGACGGGAACATTCACGGCCAAACGAGGTGTCATTGCAGGCCGCGGAAACAAAATTCTTGAAAATAGTCCTCAGTGGGATTATAAGAAACCTTTCTAGCCATATTTAAGAACCAGGGGGAATGCATGGAAAAATTTGGAACTCTGCCGCTGAAAACAGGTTTAGCGGAAATGCTCAAAGGCGGAGTCATCATGGATGTTACCAATCCCGAGCAGGCGAAGATCGCTGAAGACGCCGGGGCCGTTTCGGTGATGGCCCTGGAGCGTGTACCCGCCGACATCAGAGCCCAGGGCGGCGTAGCACGCATGACGGACCCTGAAATAATTGAAAAGATCATGGAAAGTGTTTCCATTCCCGTAATGGCGAAGGTCCGTATAGGACATTTCGTTGAAGCCCAGATTCTGGAATCCATGGGCGTCGACTATATCGACGAGAGCGAGGTACTCACACCCGCCGACGAGTCCTATCATATCAACAAATGGAACTTCAAGGTACCCTTCGTCTGCGGCGCCGTAAATCTCGGTGAAGCGCTCAGAAGACTGGGCGAGGGGGCCGCCATGCTGCGCACCAAGGGAGAGGCTGGAACGGGCAACGTTGTAGAGGCGGTAAGGCACATGCGCACGATCAACGATGAAATCGCGCGCCTTTCCGTTCTGCCTGAAGAGGAACTGATGACGGCGGCTAAAAACCTGGGCGCGCCCTATGAGCTGGTCAGACTGGTGGCAAGGGACAGGAAATTGCCAGTGGTCAACTTCTCAGCCGGCGGGATCGCCACTCCAGCCGATGCGGCCCTCATGATGCAGCTCGGCGCCGACGGCGTATTCGTTGGATCCGGCATCTTCAAGTCCAAGGAACCTGCCCGGCGTGCAAGCGCTATAGTTCAGGCCGTGACCCACTACAACAATCCCGATATCCTTGCAAAGGTATCCAAATCTCTGGGCGATGCCATGCCGGGCTTGGAAATCTCGTCTCTGGGCGAAAAAGACCTGCTCCAGGTGAGGGGAAACTGAGGCAGGCCGGCCATGAAAATCGGCGTCCTTGCGCTACAGGGAGCCTTTCGCGAACACATAGTCATGTTTAAGCGGTGTGGAGCCTTAGCAACCGAAATAAGGCTCCCTGAAGAGCTTAAGGATATGGACGGACTCGCCATTCCCGGCGGGGAAAGCTCAGCGATTCTGAGGCTGATGGATCTTTACGGGCTGCGAGACGCCCTCCTGAGCTACGCCGCTTCGGGAAAGCCCATACTGGGAACCTGTGCCGGCGCCATTCTCCTTTCCCGATCTCAAAATTACCTTAACCTGATAGATGTCCGTACGGTAAGGAACGCTTACGGACGCCAGATAGACAGCCGTGAGGCTGTCATAGAACTCTCATTTTCACCTGATGAACCCTTCAGGGCCGTTTTCATAAGGGCTCCCGTCATAGATGAAGCCGGGAAGGACGTCCATGTCATGGCCAGTTACCGGGACAAGCCCGTCCTGGCCCGGCAAAACAACATTCTTGTGGCCACATTTCACCCGGAGCTTACCGGAGACGAAAGAATCCACAGCTATTTTCTGGACATGATATCCTGATTCCCCGCGGTGCCCGCCTAACCCCGATTTTGAGAAATTATGCAATTACCTGGATACCGCATTCATCTCGAGCCAGGAAGTCACTTCGCCCCACCATTCAAAATCGGCATCCACAGGCCATGTATTGTGTCCGGCACCCTTGAAAATCCTTAACAATTTCGGTTCCGGCAGGGTTTCATACAGGCCGCGGGTCAATCTCACGGGAATGATTTCGTCTCTCTCGGACATAAGCACAGCCACGGGACCCGGATAGTCTTGCATATTGGCCGCGTTGTCGTACCTGTCCCGCATGAATAATCCTACCGGAATAAATGGGAACTTTGCCCTCGCCAGGTTATAAAGAGTATCCCAGGGGGTTATCAGTGCAACTCCCGCGACGGGCAATCCATAATGGGAAACAACGCCGGCAACCACGGCACACCCCAATGACTCTCCCCAGAGATAGATTGGACCTCCAAATTCATCAACTACCAGGTTGACGAGATCGCTTGCGTCTTTGACAAAGCTCTCTTCGCTCGTCTCACCTGAACGGGCTCCGTAACCTGGATATTCTGATATTATAACCCTGTAGCCCCTCGGCGTGAGGGCATCGGCGTAATAACGTCGATGGACGGCGGCCCCCGCGTTTCCATGGAAGACGATCACCGTCCCCCGTGAGGAAACGGTCTTATCGAGCCTTATCAGTCCCATATAAGGCTTGTCCCACGATGGCCATGGCTCCAAATCGGCAATTCGGGCAAATCGATCCACAGCCTCCATGGACATCCTCTCGGGATAATAGAGAAGGGTCCGCTGAAGACGGCATCCCCCCAGAAATGAAAAAAAGCTCATGGCAATTGCTACAGCTCCAAGAACAATAAAGGCTCTTTTCATCGTTTTGTCTATATCAGAGCTAAAGGCTCATGAAAAGTTCATAAAGATTTTCGTCATTATCGTTCATCTCATTCATTCTTTATACGATCAACTATCGCGTATACCACCGGTATTACAAGAAGAGTCAGTACCATGGAGAAGAGAAGTCCGAAGGCCACAGT
>JAQUQY010000001.1:32887-34666 GCA_028715865.1 Syntrophales bacterium | reverse complement strand
GATCTCCCATTCTTGTCCCAATTTGGGACAAGAATGGGGCAAGCCTGCTGTGCTATTTCAATAGCCGGGTTTAGCTTCTTAATCTCCGTCACATATGCTTCCGAGGCAACGACTCCTTCCGTTGCCAGTATTCCCACGCGCCGGCATAGTTTTTCTGCTACGGCCTCGGCCAAAGGCCTCACTACGCCAAGTACCCTTCGGTCCGGCCATGCTTCCGGGAGGTATTCCTGCTGGATTCTTCTGAGGGCGTTGGCGGATGCCGTGTTGCAGGCAACGATAACAAGTGGACAACCTTGCTTAAAGAGGTAGCTCACGGCCTGGCGGGTAAACTCGAATACCAGTTCTGAAGAGCGGTTGCCGTAAGGAACCCGGGCGCTGTCTCCAAGGTAGAAATAGTCATAACCGGGAAGCCTTCGCACGACGCTTTTCATCACTGTGAGTCCGCCGAAACCGGAATCAAAAAAACCTATCATATGACGTGGACTCCCCCCAGGATCAATAAAATCCGGTCGCCAGTCTACCAGCTTCAAGCGGGTGGAAACAACAAAAATCTTGCCATAAAGAATCTCATCCACTAGAATCCGCATGCTATCCCAATCCTATCCCATCCTCTTCAGATGATTCATAAACTGATCACCGATGCTTATCCATCCATTCAAATCAGAAAAGCGCTTGTGGCGTTAATGTCCCGGTATCAGGAGTGCGTTCCTTGAAAATAAATCCGGGTCGGGGCCAGGCTCTTATTTAATGATACTGATGGTTCGGACTCAGTTTAAGCGAAGGAGGAGAACTTGATAGTCAAGGTAATAACGGGCACTATTATCGGTATAGATTCACATCCCGTCGAGGTGGAGATAGACACGGCCCTCGGTCTTCCCAACTTCTCTACTGTTGGCCTTCCCGACGCGGCAGTCAGGGAAAGCAGGGATAGGGTTAAATCGGCCATCAGGAATTCTGGTTATACCTTTCCACGACACAAGGTAACTGTAAACCTGGCGCCGGCGGACATCAGAAAAGAAGGTACCGCCTTTGACCTTCCCATTGCGGTGGGTATCCTGGCGGCGGAAGGGATAGTTCAAAAAGAGTGCCTGGCAAAGTATCTCCTGATAGGTGAGCTTTCTCTTGACGGGAGTGTCAAACCAGTAAACGGCGCTCTTTCAGCGGCCATCCAGGTTAAGGAAACCGGCCTCCTCGGGATTGTCCTGCCCCGGCGAAACGCGCAGGAAGCGGCTATGGTGAATTCCATCCAGATAGTCGGCGTAGACTATCTGGGGGAGGTAGTTCAATTCCTGAACGGTTCCGGAAACCCGCCGCCGATTGACGTCGTTGACGGTGATCTCTATTCGCGCAGCCTTGTACATGAAATAGACTTCAGCGATGTTGGAGGACAGGGTCAGGCCAAGCGGGCCATGGAAGTTGCCGCGGCCGGAGGTCATAACATCATAATGATAGGACCGCCCGGATCTGGAAAAACCATGCTGGCACAGCGCCTTTCCACAATCCTTCCCTATCCTTCCTTCGAAGAGGCTTTGGAAACAACAAAGATTCATTCCGTCGCCGGAACCCTGGACAAGGATGAACTACTGCTCGTAACCAGGCCTTTCCGGTCGCCGCATCATTCCATATCGGACGCAGGTCTTGTGGGAGGGGGCACTGTTCCCAAGCCGGGAGAAATCAGCCTCGCGCACAATGGCGTTCTCTTTCTCGATGAGCTTCCCGAGTTCAAGCGAAACGTGTTGGAGGTTCTCCGGCAGCCTCTGGAGGATGGGATGGTAACGA
>JAQUQY010000001.1:0-32877 GCA_028715865.1 Syntrophales bacterium | reverse complement strand
TACGCTCATCGGCAACGGCAATTTATCCGGCTCGCTTCATGCTGGTGGCGGCAATGAACCCCTGTCCCTGTGGCTTTTTTACTGATCCCCAGCGTACATGCAGGTGCACACCGCAAAGGGTTCGTCAGTACCGGTCAAGAATATCCGGTCCTTTGATGGACAGAATCGACATTCATGTGGAAGTTCCGTCGCTTCGCTATAATGACCTGGAGAATTCAGGAGGGGGAGAATCCTCTGCGGATATAAAAAAACGAATCGACAAAGCCAGGAAAATTCAAAAAGAGCGTTTCGCAAAGGGTGTTCCCAATAACGCCCGCATGGCCGCCAGGGACATCCGACGATACTGCGCCATGGAAAGGGGGGGGAGTGAACTGGTGGAAATGGCAATGGACACCCTTGGACTCAGCGCACGTGGCTATACTAAAATTCTCAAGGTGGCCCGAACCATAGCCGATCTTGAAGGAGAGCCTGTCATCCAGTCTCATCATGTTTCAGAGGCCATTCAATACAGAACTCTTGATCGTAGCGTTATTTAGTGCTAAAAAATTCGGGCATGTTGCCTGGTCGGCTTACAAGCTTTTGGAATATCTTTGAAATGAAGGGCCAAAGGATAGCTGACAGTCGATCAGGGGGCTGAAAAACAGACAACAGAGGGGTATAAGGCCAATGGAAATTAAAATCAGCACGGTCCCGACGGAGAGAATGAAAACCAAGCCTTTGGATGAATCCGATCTGGGTTTCGGTAAAAAGTTCACGGATCATATGTTCATTATGAAATACAAGTCCGCTACGGGATGGCATGACCCTTCAATAGTTCCTTATGGCCCCTTTTCTCTCGATCCGGCTACCATGTGCCTACATTACGGTCAGGAAATATTCGAAGGCATGAAAGCCTACCTGGGGAAGGATGGCAGTATATATCTCTTCAGGCCCCGGGAGAATATCAGGCGAATGAACGCGTCCGCCGAGAGGCTTTGCATGCCCCTCCTGGATCCGGATTTCTTCATGCTAACACTTCATACGCTGATTAATCTGGAAAAGGACTGGATTCCCAGGGGAAGTGGAACTTCTCTTTATATAAGGCCAACAATGATAGCCACGGAGGTGGCCCTGGGAGTTCATCCCGCCGACTCCTATCTGTTTTTCATCATACTCTGTCCGGTTGGGGCATACTATCCTGAAGGATTCAATCCCACAAAAATTTACGTGAGCGATACCTATGTGAGGGCTTGCCCGGGAGGCGTGGGAGACTGCAAGGCGGCTGGCAACTATGCGGCGAGCCTGTACGCAAGCCGGGAAGCAAGTGAAAAGGGCTACACACAGGTTCTCTGGCTCGATGCCCTGACCCGCCGACACCCTGCAGAAGTGGGAACGAGCAACATTTTTTTTCTTTTTGGCGATTCATTGATCACACCCCCTCTCTCGGGAAGTATTCTGCCGGGCATAACCCGCGATTCGATCATCACGCTGGCACGTTCATGGAACATAAAAGTGGAGGAACGGCAGGTTTCTATGGATGAACTTATAGAAGCGCTGTCACGGGGGCTGCTGAAGGAGGTCTTCGCGTCGGGAACGGCAGCGGTAGTGTCGCCTGTGGGGTTGATTTGCTACAAAAATCAGGAATATTCCATCAACGGTGGCAACGTGGGTCCCCTGACCAGGAAGCTTTACGATGAAATTCTCGCGCTTCAGTATGGTGAAAGCGACGATCCCTTTGGCTGGCGGGTCAGGATAGGGCCCTGACAGCCATGAATCAACAGTCATGTGGAAGGGGCTGTTGACAGACCTGTTGGTGAACAACGTAAGTAGGCAGACAGCAAAAACTGCTGACACATTGCCCGTTTTTTGGGCAGCATGGGGACGTATCTAATATAAGTAGTTGCGCGATTCTTCCCTTGAGAGGCCTTACGGAACTCCTATGAATGTTTCATTTTCTAAATATATGTTTGCTTTCATGTTTTTCGTGTTGCTGTGTATCAATCCCATCGAAGTCATGTCATCGCGGGGTGAACCTGATCTTTCCAATGTTATGACGGAAGTCCGGAGCCGATACGATAACATCTCCGATCTTAAGGCTGACTTTCTTCACCGGGTTCCGCTGGCTCTAACGGGTACCGCTTTATCAGAGAAAGGATCTTTTTCTTTCAGAAAACCCGCAAACCTTCGATGGGAGTACAGCGATCCTCCCGGCAAGATGATGGTGATGAATCGCCAGTATCTATGGTTATACCTGCCCGACGACAACATAGTCTACCAGCAGAAAACTGAAACCGCCATGGCATCGCAAATCGCGGCCAGGTTTCTCACGGACCTCGGAGAACTGGACCGCGATTTCCACATTTCCTTCGCCTGCCCATCACGGGATGATCAGGGGAACTACCTCATAGAGCTGAAGCCCAGGGACCCGTTAGTCGGCATTCATACCCTGACACTGTCCATCAACAGCGAAAACTACCTCCTGTCCGGCTATATGTTGACGGATCATTACGGAACAACCAATAGCTATTACTTCAGCAACATTTCAGTCAACATCGGCCTGTCGGATGATCTTTTCCTTTTCGAACCGCCTTCGGGGGTCAGGATTGAGATCTTGCCGTGACAGCTGCCTTAAGGAATGTTAGCGGTTTCTGAAAAAAAAGAGTGCCAAAGAAATAAGAATGCTGATAATGAGGCAGCTCATAAGGGGAAGATACAATGTTCCGTATTTGCCCTTTATGAACAGGTCTCCGGGGAGCCGTCCGATCCAGGGGATTTTTAAGCCCAGAGCCAGCAGGATTCCCGCTGCCGCAATAAGAAGACCGATCAGGATGAGTATTTTTCCAAAAGGCGTCAGATCCATAAAAATAACATATTGAAAGGCATCTGTAAGTCCTTTGCCAGATGTCAACTTCAGGGATCAGAGCTTCCTGACGACAGATCTGATCTTTCCACTTTCAACACACTCAAGAAACCATTCTCCCAGGATGCTTGAGGCTGCTACAACCTTTCGCCATTGTTTCATGCGCTCGGCAGGGTTGTCAACAAAGAGCTTGAAGTCTCCACGGTCCGGAATTCTTCCGCCCGGCAGCTTTTCAATAAACTCATTTCCAGGAGAAATAACCAGCAGGTTCCTTGTCCACGCTTCCGGCAGTGTCCTCTTCTTCAGATACCGGTCAAGCCAGGTGGGAATCAGTCTTTCCTGATGGTGTAAAAGTATTGCCACTCCGATTCCGTCATTTACATGGTTGTGATTTCCGTGATAATCGACAAGTCCACCGTCTCTGTAAGTGCCGGTAGGAGCGCCGTATATGTTTTTAACACCTGAAACCGCGAGAGGCACCGCCGACGATGCCAGGAGGGCTCGCTTGAAATTCGCCTCGTTGAGGGGAATCGACACCCCTGAATAGTCATTTGTCCGGCAGAAGGCGGGGGGCATATAGCCGCTGTAGAAAACGATGGGCTCAAAGAAAAGAGAGAGCCAGGAAGGACTGATGAAATTGAGAATTCCTGCTGCAAACAACGCCGATGCCTGGAATATCTTGTTTTCAGAGGATGCAAGGTGCCGTGCCCTGGCCGTGGTAATAGCCATTCGATATTTTTTGCTTGCAATAATGAAAGGAAGAGCGTCATTTTCGACGTAACTGTCAATAACCATTGTAATTTTTTCCAGAATACTCGATGGGGTGTCTTCCCGGGTGAAGTTCATGGAAATATATGAATCGATCAACCGGTCATATGCTTTTTCCGGTTCCGGTTGAATCCAGGCGGCGAAGCGCAACGCTCCCGCGGACGATCCGGCAAGGGTGACGGGATTCTGTCTTCCCAGCACTCGGGCCTTAATGAGGGCGAGATCAAAACCGCAGGCCAGGAGCCAGCGTGGACCCACGGCGGGTCCCACTACCTTCGATACATGATCAAATGAGAGCCCATCGTCGCGAATCATTTCGTAAATGTCGGCGCCGGCGCGAATGTTTATATCTGTCATATTCTCCTCGACATTCGTCAATCTTGACAGGCAATCACATATACTATACAGTTCTTTCACTCAACGAAAAAGGGATTTCCCTAATCTTTTTACCGTTTATTAATTCTGCTTTTATTGCCAATTGAGCTGTGAGGAAGCCCATGTCAAAGATCTCCGAACCCGTATTGAAAATGGCCCGGGAAGCGAAAGAATCTGCCCGGGTGACGGCGTCACTCTCCTCGGAAACCAAAAACCTGGCTCTTATCACGATGGCGGAACGGCTTTCGGAAGAATCAGAGGCGCTTATTGCTGAAAACAGGAAAGACCTGGACGGGGCCGGGGCGAAGGGATTATCCGGGGCGATGATTGATCGTCTGCGGCTGACGGAACAGTCCATAGGGGACATGGCGGCAGGATTGCGGGAAGTGGCTGCCCTGCCTGATCCTGTCGGAATGGTAACTTCAATGTGGAAAAGACCCAATGGCCTGCAGGTGGGCAGGATGAGGATCCCGCTGGGGGTTATCGGTATCATCTACGAATCCCGTCCCAACGTAACCGTAGACGCGGCGGCTCTATGTCTCAAATCAGGAAACAGTGTGATTCTGCGCGGCGGCTCTGAGGCTTTTCATTCGAATCTCGCCTTGACAGGAATCCTCCAGGAAGCGCTTCGATCATCGGGAATTCCTGAAAAAGCCATTCAGATCGTACCCACTACTGACAGGACAGCCGTAGAGGAACTGCTGACCATGGAAGACTATATAGATCTGATCATTCCCAGGGGCGGCGAAGACCTGATAAGGACCGTTGTCCGGCTTTCCAGGATACCGGTGATTAAACACTATAAGGGAGTATGTCACGTTTTCGTCGACGCAAGCGCCGACATTGACATGGCCGTTGATATCTGCTTCAACGCCAAGGTACAGCGCCCTGGCGTCTGTAATGCCATGGAGACGCTCCTGGTTCACAGTGGCGTGGCGCCTGAATTTCTTCCCATGGCGGCGGAAAAGCTCAGTGAAGCGGGGGTAGAACTCAGGGGATGCGAAAGAACCAGGGCAATACTGCCAGGCATAGGGGAGGCCGCTGAAGAGGACTGGTATGAAGAGTACCTGGATCTCATCCTGGCCGTACGAGTCGTCGACGGCATCGACCAGGCCATGGACCATATAGCTGTCTACGGATCTCTCCACACGGAGGCCATTGTGACCCGGGACTATCATAATGCCCAGCGCTTCATAAACGAAGTTAACTCATCGACGGTCCTGGTCAATGCCTCGACGCGATTCAGCGACGGCTTTCAGTTGGGCCTCGGCGCGGAGATTGGTATCAGCACCACCAAACTTCATGCCTTTGGTCCTATGGGGCTTGAGGAACTGACGACAACAAAGTTTATTATCTATGGTGACGGGCAGCTGCGATCATGAAGGTGGGCCTGTTCGGAGGAAGCTTTAATCCTATCCACCTTGGGCATCTTCGGTGTGCCGAAGAGCTGGTTGAACTGCTGGCTCTCGATGAAGTGGTCTTTATACCCGCCGGCAGGCAGCCTCTCAAGGAGGAAAAGCCTTTACTTCCCTTTCATCACCGTGCCGCCATGGTCAGAATGGCCATTGCCGGCAATCCGGCCTTTTCACTTTCCGAGCGGGAACATGAGCGTGGGGGGACTTCCTATTCCATTGATACGGTCAAGGAATTTCTCGGGGAGTATCCTGAAGAAACAGATCTTTACTTCATTATGGGGCAGGATGCCTTTCAGGACATAACTCTATGGAAAGCGTGGAGGGAGCTGCTTCGTTGCTGTAACTTTATTATAATGAACAGGCCGGGATTTGAAGGAAGAACTCTCCGGAACATGCTGCCTGCCGAAGTTCTCTCAGAATTCGCCTACGATCGTGAAAGAGAATGTTTCCGGGGAAGCCGGGGCGGAGCTATTTACTCCAGGCGTCTCACTCTCCTGGAGATATCGTCTACGGACATACGAAAACGCATAGCCGCGGGACGGTCGGTCCGCTATCTGTTGCCCGATGGTGTAGTAAGCTACATAGAGTCCCGGGGATTCTACAGGTGACGATCTTTTTTAAACTCCCCTGCCCCTGGAAGAACATGTTGCTGTCAACGGAGGATCATCCTGCCCGTTACAGTCGACAAATACTCCCCCGGGGGTGGTGTCCTGACGACTCACGCAGGCTTTACAAATAGAGGGGAAAGGGCTGTTGCCAATACCTTCTATGGGGCATTAACTTATGCAGACTTTCCCGCAAGCACCGATTGCAGAAACCGCCCCGTGAGTGATTCCCCACATCCACGAATCTCTTCGGGCGTGCCGGAGGCGACGATGGTTCCCCCCTCCTGTCCACCTTCGGGCCCCATATCGATGATGTGATCCGCGCACTTCACGACATCGAGGTTGTGTTCGATAACAACCACAGTATTTCCCCGATCCACCAGTTTCATGAGTACCCGGAGCAGTTTTTCTATATCGGCAATGTGAAGACCGATGGTGGGTTCATCTAGTACATATAGCGTGTTGGCAGTATTGCGTTTTGCCAGTTCACGGGAAAGCTTGATTCTTTGGGCTTCTCCACCCGAAAGTGTTGTAGCAGGCTGGCCCAGCCTTATGTAGCCCAGGCCTACATCGGCGAGCAATTCCAATTTCAAACGTATGCCAGGAATGGATTCGAAAAAGAAAAGTGCCTGGTCAACGGTCATGTCAAGCACGTCGGCGATGTTTTTCCCCCGGTAAATTATGTCAAGAGTCTCCCGATTGAACCTGCGACCCCCGCATACGTCACATGTGACATGCACGTCGGGCAGAAAATGCATCTCAATTCTTGTAAGGCCGTCACCCTGGCAGGCTTCACAGCGTCCTCCCTTCACGTTGAAGCTGAACCGTCCGGGTTTGTAGCCTCGAATGTTCGATTCCGGTAGCCGGCTGAAAAGATCCCGGATCATGGTGAACACGCCGGTGTAGGTTGCTGGGTTGGATCGGGGTGTTCTCCCTATGGGTTGCTGGTCCATCATTATGGTTCTTTCGATCCCCCCGGTGTCGGCCAGGCGGATTATTTTCCCTGCTTTTCCCCTGCTGCGGTTAAGGCGGTTGCGAAGAACCTTGTACAAGGTTTCTATAACCATGGTGCTTTTCCCGGACCCGGATACTCCTGTGACACAGGTAAAAAGACCACGGGGTATCCTGATTTCGATATTTTTTAGGTTGTTTTCTGAGGCGCCCTCAATACGTATGAATTGGTCCGGAAGGGGCCTTCTCCCTTGGGGCACGGGTATTGAAAGCTCACCGGACAGATACCTTCCCGTTAGTGATTCCCGGGAAGACATTGCTTCTTCAGGGGTTCCCTGGAAAACGATATAACCTCCCTCTAATCCCGCGCCGGGCCCCATATCGATTATGTGGTCCGAGGCGTTCATTACGGCGGCATCGTGCTCGACGACAAGAATGGTGTTTCCCATGTTTCTCAGGCGATGCAGTGTTGCCATCAGCCGCAGGTTATCCCTGGGATGAAGACCGATGGTGGGTTCGTCGAGCACATAGAGGACTCCCACCAACCCGGATCCTATCTGTGTTGCGAGCCTGATCCGCTGCCATTCGCCCCCTGAAAGTGTTCCCGATGAGCGGGCAAGGCTGAGGTAGTCCATGCCCACATCAATAAGAAAGCGTAGCCGGGACTGGATTTCCTTGAGGATCGGTCCGGCAATGATGCGCTGCTGACCGGAAAGTTCCAGGGAATCCATAAAACCCATGCACTGCCGTATAGACAGCAGGCATGCCTGGTGAATGTTAATTCCACCAAGCATTACGGACAGGCTCTCCATTTTCAGGCGTGCCCCTCCGCAGGTTGGACAATCAGTGAAGTTCATATAGTTTGCGAAATCGGCCCTTACGTCACTTGAATCGGTTTCATTGTATCGCCTGTACAGAGTCGGGATAACGCCCTCAAATGTCCTGCGGTAAAAATGTCTTCTTCCCCTGCGGTCAAAGTAAAACTCGATGGTTTCTTTGCCTGATCCGTAAAGAATTACCTGCTGGATGGCTTCGGGAAGCTTGTTGAAGGAACGGTTTATGTCAAAATTATAGTGTGCCGATAGCGCTTCAAGCATCTGATAGAAATAGAGTGAATTTCGTTTTTCCCAGGGCGCGATGGCGCCTTCCCTAATGGAAAGACCAGGGTCAGGGATGACAAGATCAACGTCGAAAAAGAACTTGGTTCCCAATCCGTCACAATCGGGACAAGCCCCGTAGGGGCTGTTAAAAGAAAATATCCGTGGGGCGATTTCTGTGACACTGATTCCGCAACGGTCACAGGCGTAGCGTTCACTGAAAAGCAATTCCTCGGCTCCTTCGAGGGACACCTTGATAGTTCCTTCGGATAGGGCCAAGCCTGTCTCAAGGGAATCCCTGAGGCGTTGACGGATTCCTGCCCGCACGACCAGCCTGTCCAGCACCACATCGATGTCATGACGCCTGTTTCTGTCGAGATTAATGTCATTGGAAAGATCGTGGATTGTCCCGTCCACGCGTACCCTGGCAAATCCTTCCTTTCTCAATCTATCTAAATCCTTCTGGAATTCTCCCTTTTTCCCCCGGGCGACGGGGGCCAGAATCTGGAGCCGGGTTTTTTCCGGAAGCGCCAGGAGTTGCTCTATCATGACATCCACGGTCTGGGAGCGGATTTCCAGACCGCAGTTAGGGCAATGAGGGGTTCCGACGCGAGCGTAAAGGAGCCTCATGTAATCATAAATTTCCGTTACTGTTCCCACAGTGGAGCGTGGATTATGACTTGCCGACCTCTGCTCTATGGCAATTGCAGGTGAAAGGCCCTCGATGGATTCAACTTCGGGTTTGTCCATCTGCCCGATGAACTGGCGGGCGTAGGTGGAAAGGGATTCCACATAACGGCGCTGGCCTTCAGCATAAATTGTGTCGAAGGCCAGGGAGGACTTGCCCGACCCGCTGATGCCGGTGATGACCACCAGACGGTCCCGGGGAATGTCGACACTGACATTTTTAAGGTTATGCAGGCACGCGCCGCGGACCTTAATATAGTTCATATTTGGGTGAGTATGTTCCTGAAGGTTATACTTTAAGGGGCCGGTAAAAGGAGGCTTTTCAATTATTATAATCGAATTTCGATGTAGGCTTTTGCCTGCAGGTCCCCCAACCATTCCTGGAAACGCTCCTCCATCCGTTTGTTGCCGATGGCTTCCAGGATTTCCTGACGCACTTCTTCAAGGGGCTTAAGCCCGGCACCGCGTCTGTCCAGGACTCTGATAATGTGAAATCCCGCGGGCGACTCTATTACACCGCTCACCTCTTCTATTTCAAGAGCGAAGGCCGCGGCTTCCACTGCCGGATGTATCATCCCTTTTTCTACAAAGCCCATGTCCCCTCCAGTCCTTACCTCGGGCCCCTGAGAGTAGTTCCTAACCAGGGAGTCAAAGCTTTCACCCTCCTCAAGCAGAGCGTGTATGCTCTCAGCGCGGGCTCTCAACTCCTCTCTGGCGGCGTCATCGCTTCCCCGCGGCACGACGGTGAAAATCTGCTGGATTCTTACCGCTTCATTTCCTTCATAAAGATTGCGATGTTCTTTGTAATAGGCTCCTATCTCTTCATTGCTGACGGTGACCCGAGCCCGGATCTCCCTGCTGATTAGCCTTGACTTCATGATATCCCGTCTAACGTTTTCCCGAAAGTCCTCAAAGCTGGTATTTTCGTCGGCAAGGTTTTCCAGGAGATGTCTCCTTGTAATATTGCGCCTGTTCAGCAGATCTTCGATATATGCATCTACGTCTGCGTCTCTTACCACGATATTAAGACGCTCTGCTTCCTGCTTCATGAGAAGTTCCTTGATCATCCGATCCAGGACAAATCGCCTGCCTTCCTCCATTACACGGCGGTCGTCCCGTGCTCTGGGATCGTCTATGCTTCTGATAACAGGATCAAGGGCTCTGTTGAATTCAGAGAGAGTGATGATGTCACTGTTCACCACGGCTATTACCCGGTCTTCATGTGCCCACAGGGGCGTAGCAAAAAAAAGAATGAGGGCCAGCACAAGAAGCCCTATCAGATTACCGCTTGATTTCATTATTTTTCTCCAGTATCGGTTGGTCTTGTGAAGGCTAACAGAAGAGGAACCAATATTCAATAAAAATTACGACTTCCTATTCGGCCAAGATCAGACCGGGTACCCTCATGATAGAAGATCTAAAATTTTGCCGGCTTCGCGAATACAGCCTTCATAATCAAGGCCAGGCATGTAAAGAGAAAGGCGGTTGTCAGCCGTGAACCTCATTTCGTTTTTTCGTTTCCTGGACATTTCTATTATGGTTTCGGGCGACACGGGGGTGTCATAGGCAAAGGCCATAGTGAAATTCTTGCCGTCATAAGCAATTTCCCGGGCTTTTATCTGCCTGAGGCGTATTTTGATGTTTATTATACTGAGCAGGTTGTCCACGGCCGGCGGGACAGGTCCGTAGCGGTCGCTCAACTCGTATCGCAGATCAGACAATTCCCCGCCGGATGACGCCATTGAAGCCTTTTTATAGATTACAAGCCGGCTTTGAGTGTCCTGCACGTACTCGTCAGGAATGAAAGCAGGCACTCCCAAGCGTATCTCCGGCTGTATAGACCGGTCCTCAGGTTTAAGGCCCCGCAACTCCATGACAGCCTGTTCCATCATTTCCGTGTACAGCTCGTAACCCACGGCTGATACATGGCCCGACTGTGACACACCCAGGATATTTCCGGCTCCCCTTATTTCCAGGTCGTGCGCGGCCACCTTGAGTCCCGACCCCGGGTTTGTCAGATCCCGGGCTACCCGCAGGCGCTTCCTCGCGTCCTTCGTCAAAACGGCCCCCTTTGGAATAAGGAGGTAGGCAGCCGCGCTTTCGCTGGAACGTCCCACCCTGCCGCGAAGCTGATATAGCTGTGACAGTCCGAACCGGTCCGCCCGATTTATTATGATCGTGTTAGCAGCAGGGATATCTACACCGGAACCGATGATTGTGGTGCATACAAGGATATCGATACGCCTGTCGAGGAAACTGATCATAATTTTTTCCAGTTCCCCGGTTTTCATCCGGCCGTGGGCAAATGCAACCCGGGCTCCGGGGACAATGCGCTGTACCGATCGGGCCATGCCTTCGATGGACCGTATCCTGTCGTGTATAAAAAATACCTGGCCGCCGCGATTCATTTCTTCCTCGATGGCATCGCGGATGAGATCTTCGTCGAATTCGGCAACATACACACGCACCGCTTGGCGTCCCTCTGGCGGGGTGTCGATTACTGAAAGGTCCCGAAGACCCACCAGTGATAACTGGAGCGTTCTCGGTATTGGCGTTGCCGTAAGCGTCATGACATCCACCAGTTTTCTCAGCTTTTTCAGCTTCTCCTTGTGGGCTACCCCGAAGCGTTGTTCCTCGTCGATTATAACCAGGCCCAGGTTTCGAAAGGCCACGTCCTTTTGCAGAAGACGATGGGTACCGATGACGATGTCCACCAGTCCCCGTTTGATGTCCGACACTATGGTCTGCTGTTCCTTTTTGCTCTTGAACCGGTTCAGTACTTCCACGCGAACCGGCCAGGATGAAAAGCGGCTGGCGAAGGTTCGATAGTGCTGCTCAGCCAGTATGGTCGTTGGAACGAGAAGGGCTACCTGGGTTCCGTCCATAACGGCCCTGAAGGAAGCCCTCAAGGCCGTTTCAGTCTTGCCGAAGCCGGCGTCGCCGCAGATGAGCCGGTCCATGGGCCTGGCATCGGTCATGTCATCATCGATATCATTGATGGCGCGGATCTGGTCGGGTGTTTCCTCGAACTCGAAGGACGCGGCGAACTCGTCACATGCCCGTTCATTCATGGAAAAACTGTGTCCCTCCATCACCTCTCGGGCCGCGTAGAGCGCCAGAAGGTCCTCGGCGATCTTTCGAACCGACTCGCTAACACGTTTCTTGACTGCTTCCCAGGAGCTTCCACCCAGGCGGTCGGTGGGAGGGGCGAACCCGTCGGGACCGACGTAACGCTGAATCTGGTCAAGACGGTCCACAGGCAGGTAGAGCTTGTCGCCGCCGGAGTATTCGAGGAGAATAAAATCGTTTTCTATGCCTGCCGCTGACAGGCGTTTCAAACCCTGGTAAAGGCCGATTCCGTGATCCATATGAACGATGAAATCGCCCTCTTTCAATTCACCGAAGGATCTTAAAAAATACCCTTCCCGTAGGGAGGGTTTTTTGCGGCGCTTGATTTTTTTTCCGAAGAGATCTTCATCGCATACCAGGGCCAATTTCATAGAGCCGTAATGGAACCCTTCGGAAATCCTGCCTGGTTTAATCAGGAATGTTCCCTTTCCTTTATACCTTTCCAGGTCCAAAAAAAAAGGCCGTGATGACTGTTCCACCGTGAGGCCGTACCCCTCGAATATATGTGTGATGCGCCGGATTTCTTCTTCGCCGCATAGAAAAAACGTCGTAACGCCTTCCTTCATCCAGGTCTTCACCCTCTCCACGAATGGCAAAAGAAGACCTCCGTCGTGTTCACTTCGAAATTCGGATTGAATAAGTCCAATTTGTGTTTCAATTGAAAAATTGAAGGCGCGGCTTTGGTGGTGTTCCCTTGCATCATCAAAAACAAGTTTATGTAACCCCTGTGAACGCTGTTTAACCATTTCGAGGGACGAGAAGAGAGACGATTTCTCCAGGTAAAACCTTTCTTCCTCGCGGGCTTTCTCCGTGTAACCTTCAATTTTGCCGATCAGGTCCCGCTCGGTCTGCTCTATGCCGATCCGGTCAAGAAAGGCAAGGAAGCCGTTTTTTGGAAGATAATCGATTATGGTTTCGAAACTGCGATGCGTGCTTTCAGCCATACTCGGTTCGTCGTAATAAAGGGGAAGGAATTGTGCCGCAGTGGCGGGAAGTATGCCGGTTTCTATAAACCCCGCCAGCGCGTCTCTCCTGGCCCTGGAAAGGCCCAGGTCGGCGGCTCGGACCCGCAGATGTCGGAGTGCCAGGTTCTTTGATTCCTCGGTAAATAGTATTTCACCGGCGGGAGCCATCATAAAGGACGATATCTCTTTGAGAGACCGCTGTGTTTCGGGGTTGAATTCCCGGATCGATTCGATTTCATCGCCAAAAAATTCGATTCTGACCGGACTGTCTTCGGCAGGGGAATAAATGTCGGCTATGAATCCCCGCAAGCTGAATTCGCCCGGTTCTTCCACGAGGGGCACCCTCTGGTAGCCTCCCTCAAGCAGCTTATTCTCCAGGCGGCTTCGTTCCAGGCTATCTCCCTGGGAGATTATTTCAAGGTAATCAACCAGAGCTGACATGGGAATGACCCGCTGAAGCAGGGCTTCCGTAGAACTTACAACGATCATTGGCTTGCCGGTCATTAGCCTTGTAAGGACACGCATTCTTGACTGCACCGCTTCCTGATCAAAAGAGAGAATTTCGTCAGAGGAGAAGAGTCTTATATCCCAGGCCATGTGGATAAACACGTTCCCGGGTTCCAGGAAAAATTGCAGGTCTCCGAATAAGGATTCCGCTTCTTTTTGTGACGAAAGAGTAACAAGAATGGTGCGGTTAAGTCTCTTGAACACAAGGGACAACACAAGGGCAGCTGATGATCCCTGCAGGCCTGTAAGCAGAAGTGTTTCTTTCTCGCTGGACAGGTTTTCAAAAAAGGAGTTCAGGACCGGGTCGTTACTGCGCTCTTTCTGCTCTACTTTTTTTCTCATTAAGTGACGGTCCAGGGACTATTGCCTTGCAGCATCTGATCTTTCGCGGAAAAAGTGATCTATGGCATAGCCTAAAATCAGATTGTGCTCCTGATAGGAGATTGAAAGCTGTTACAAGGAGCTATGCCAGCTCCAGCATTCGGGACAGTGCGCGGTGGGCGGGCAGTCGGATTTCCTCGGCAACAGTTACGACATGCCGGGTTTCCCTGAGCGCCGCCAGCACGTCTTTCAGTTTAATTTTTTTCATGTCCTCGCATACTAGAGAAGCCGCAGCGGCTACAAATGTTTTTCCGGGATATCGTTTTTCGAGTTCGTGAATAATTCCCGATTCAGTTCCTATAATAACCTTTCCGGCTTCTGTTTTTCCGGCGAATTCAATGATGGCAGATGTGCTGCCGGTAAAATCGGCCAGATCGATGACTTCGGGTGAACACTCGGGATGAACCGCCAGAGGCGCTCCGGGATGTTCCTCACGCACCTTGCGGATGTCGCCCGGCGTCAAACCCTGGTGTACAGGGCAGTCGCCATTCCAGGGAATGATAGGTATCCTTGTAAAGCGGGACACGTAGCGGGCAAGGTTCCCGTCGGGCGTCATGAGAATCTCGTGCGTGTCCATGCTCTGCACCACTTTGACAGCGTTGGTTGATGTACAGCAGATGTCGCTGAGAGCCTTCGTTTCGGCTGTGGAGTTTACGTATGTGACCACGGCCGCATGGGGATGCTGCTGCCGGGCCTTTTTCAGCTCATCGGCCGTTATCCTGTCGGCAAGGGGGCAGCCGGCTTCGGGAACGGGGAGAAGGACCGTTTTATCCGGAGCCAGGATGGCGGCTGTTTCTGCCATGAAACGGACGCCGGCAAATACAATGCAATCTGCCCTGGTTCTCGCGGCTTCCATACTGAGGGCGAGAGAATCTCCAAGAAAATCAGCTATATCCTGAATGTCGCCTTCCTGATAGTAGTGTGCCAGAAGAACAGCGTTTTTCTCCTTAAGCAGTCCCCGTATTTCTTTTTGCATTTCTTCCGTGTTCATTACATCGCTCCGTCACGCGTTCCAGAATCGATAATTGGCTCCCCAGGTACAGGGAACTCCACTATATCATAAACTGTTATTATTCAAGCCCAAAGAACCCGGCGAGAGCTTCGCAGCGTATATGCTTCGAGGGAGGCCAAAAACATTTTCTCAGGGATGCGGAACGCAAGGCGCCGTCCGCCGTATTGACAATGCCTTAACCTTCCTATATGACTACGATCTATTGGAAGGATTACAATGATATGAAGACCGCAGAAGATTGCCTGTCACAGATTATCGATTTTGTCAGTTCCCTGGGTGTTGAACGGGTCGCTATCACGGAAAGCCTTAACCGGGTTATTGCGAAGGATATCTATTCGTCGCGCCATATCCCGCCGCGGGATAATTCGGCCATGGACGGATACGCCCTTAAGTGGGAAGACATTAAAAAGGCTTCGAGGGAAGTGCCGGTAACGCTCCGGTGCGTGGAAGAGATCCCTGCCGGGATTGTCCCGGATAAGTCACCCGGAAGGGGAGAGGTCTCGAGGATTATGACGGGTGCCCCCATTCCAGACGGGGCCGATGCGGTAGTAAAAATCGAAGACGTGGATACCGAGGGAGACAGGGTGACTTTTTTCGAGCCAGTTGGAGAGGGGGCGAACGTCAGGCGCCGTGGGGAGGATGTAACGGAGGGAGAAACAGTAATAGCCAAGGGAACCCTCATCGGGCCAGCACACATGGGTATGCTGGCGGCGACTGGAAACTCGCTGGTCCCAGTTTACAAAAGGCCTGTTGTAGCAATCATCTCTACCGGCGACGAACTCATGGACATCGATGGCGATCCCTCTTCGGGAAGAATTGTGAACAGCAACAGTTACTCCCTGTTTGGACAGGTGACCGAAGGAGGAGGAATCCCGCTGATTCTGGGTATCGCCAAGGATAACCGGGGAGACGTCTTTACCCTGTTAAGCAAGGCGAAGGAAGAGGCCCATGTGATCATATCATCGGGGGGCGTTTCCGTTGGTGATTACGATTTCGTCCAGTCGGTTTTCAAAAACCTGGGCGCCCGCGTCGAATTCGACACCGTGGCTCAAAGACCGGGAAAGCCCTTTACCTTTGCCACACTTGGATCAGTTCCCTTCTTTGGATTGCCGGGAAACCCTGTTTCGGCGATGATGTCTTTCGAACAGTACGTGAGGCCGGCTCTTCGAAAAATAACCGGCCACAGGGCTCTATATAGAAAAACCGTCAAGGCTGTTCTGGAAGAAAAATTGGCCAAGCGAAGCGGGTTCACATACTTCCTAAGGGGGATACTGTCATGCCGGAATGGACGGATGACCGTAAGGACCACCGGTGACCAGGGATCGGGCATCCTAAAATCCATGGTGCTGGCGAACGGCATCATAGTACTGCCGAGAGCGATGACCAATGCCGAAAGGGGAGACGAAGTAGCGGTCCAGCTCATCGACAACTCACTGCTCGCGGCTGCTGAGCCCCAGTATCTTGATTTTTAATCTTAAGCGTTCTTGCCATCATCGTCATTGACAGCCAAGACCGTTTTCTGTATGCATAGTCCTCGCGGAAGTGCCAAGGTCTCTGGTGGGCCTCCTGGACTTCAAATCCAGTGTGGGGGGCTAGTAACCTCTCAGGTGGGTTCGATTCCCATGCACTTCCGCCAATTTATGAGTAATTTCAGCCATCGGCTGTCTTTTTTTCTGTTCCCGTTCTGTTCCCAATTGAAACCACTCTTGCCATGAGTTTTCTTTTTGCTTCTGCCTGGACCGCGGCATATTTCAAAACGCTTTCCCGTCGTGCGTGATCCGTCAGCATTTGCAGTTCATCAATTGACAAGCCCTTCTCGTTTACATACTGCGAGCACGAAGAATGCTTCAATCCGGCATACATGTTTATCGACTCTCCCACGTCCCGACATGCTTTGTTCCAGAGATCAACCAAGTAATCGTGCTGGTAATGCTTCCCTTCAAGCCGTCCTGTTTGATTTGTAAACATGAAAGGCGAGAAGGTTAAGGGCATCCGTTCCATCATCTTCTTGAAATCCGGGTGACAGGGGATGATGTGAATCTTGCCCGTCTTCGTGCGATCAATTAGCTTCTTATTTGAAAAGGCCCTTCTAATAATGAAAACGTCGGCATCCTGATCATAGTCTTCCTTCATGAGCGCCATAGCCTCAGATGGTCGGCGCAAGTGGTATTTGAGCCACCAGAAGATTGGTTGATGCGCTTCGGGAATCGCTTCAATGATCGCCTTTTGCCTGTCCTCACGAACCCACTTTATGGATTTTTCAACGATCCCGAACATTTTTCTTTTCGGAAAAGGAGGAATCGCCGGTATTCGTCCGGATCTCCATGCGTAGTCCAGGCAGGCTCTCAAGCAATACAGGACATTGAGCTTTCCCTTGCCCGATCTCTTAATGTCATTCATGAGTCGACACAAAACGTCGTATTGAATTTCATGGAGCATGAAGGGGTTTTCATCAAACCACGGGGCGAGATGGTTTTCTATGCTGTTTTGATAATCCTTATGTGTTGCCGGTGATAAGGTGGATGATATACTTTCAAGCCATTTCCTCAGATAAGGGACAACATCCGTTGCCGAATAGAGATATTTTTCGATTCGGAAAACATTTCTTTCTTCGTCTGCCTGCATGCAGGACAAGAGCTTTTCCGCCAGTCTCCTATCATATAAATATTCTCCGTTGTAGCGATAGATATTGTAGGCTTTTCCTTCATGGTACCACCTGACAAGCCATCGTTTCCGGTCTTTCCGATAATGGATTGATCCCTTCATGCAAAAGCCACCCCCTCTCTTTTGAGAGGTTATGTGACATTTGAGGGCATGGGTCAACATGATTCTTGGGCCTCTCGGAGCTCGTACATGTCCTCACCTTCTAGATTCTTCGACAATGAAAGCTCCCGGTGATACCGTGCCCTTTTCTTTTTCAACCTTTCCTGAATATCCTCATACTCCATCTGATGGTTCGTTATCTCCTGGGCATAGGTAAGGACCGCATCCTGCATTGTTAGAGGTCCGCTGTCATTGATTCCCCGTTCCTCCTGTTCTATGGCTTTCAATGATATTATCGATCCATTGATCTGCTGAAGCAGGCGCTTCTTATCAACTCGCACAGCCTTGTTTCTGATGAGGGGTTCTGCATCTTGGGCTCCCTGAAAGCCCTCCTGTATGTGCCTGTACCAATCAAATGTTCTCCGTTGCGTGTGGTGCAATCCCGGCCGATCCTGAAACTTTAACCATTCACCGGTACAATAGGCCCAGGCACCGGTAGCCTTATTGATTAGGTCACGATCACAGTTCAGGCCGAGTTCTTTCAGCACCGGCCTTCTTAGCTGAAATTCGATACGGATTATTTTCTGATCTGGCGGAACCTCATCAATCCCCCATATATCGTACATCCAGAATTTCTTTGATTTCTGTCGGATCTCCAGGGGCTTGTCATACAAACGGGCTGATATGTTGCCCTTGCCGATCCTGATTCCGTTCAATTTCCTGTGAGTATAATAGGGTGTAAAATCCGTTGCCCTGGTAACTGCATAGTCAAGCAGCGACTGGGTCCAGTATTTTTCCGGCACCATGAAATCAAGACAAAGATCAACCCGACTTGGCTTAACGTCAACAATATTCCCCTGGCTTGCCCGGATGACCTTGTAAGCGATTTCTTTGGCTTCCTGAGGTCCTAACCGCCATAGGGCCTCTGATCTGATTTCAACCATCATATTGGGCCTTGGCCCAGGGTTTTGCCTGTCGGCAATCTTGAATGTGAAATCATTATTGACGAGAATCCAGGAATACCCCTTTGTGCCATTCGGCTTGATATGAAAGGGCCATTTTTCATTAGGTTTGAAATGTGAGAGAAAACCAGGATAATCGCAACTAACTTCCTGTGATAGCTTTTTAACTTCTTCAAGATATCCAAATAGTTGCCTGTCCTTCCAATCTACGTCAAATGATAAAACAACCGTATCTAACCCTGACGATAAGACGTTAATTTTCACCTTTGCGGGGTGCCTGATAGTCATATAGCACCCCCATCTGATTCCCCTTCAAACAGGTCATAATTTTCCATTACAGGCCGTGACCCGCCCGCTTGGGCCCTGTCTACGGTTCCCGGCGCGGGCTTACTATAACTTGGTTGTTTCCTCGGGCAATCCTGATCCCCTGTGTCGACAACTCTGGACCCAGGAAAGAGGGCAAGAATGGTTTTAATCGCCTTTTGATGTTTCTCGAGCTGATATCGGTTGTATCTGCGCGTCCTCATAGACACTCCTTGTGTTCGAGAGTCCTTGACACGCATCAGGCAGGTTGTTAGAGTTGAACTGCTTGAGCCTGTCGAAAGACACTCAGGTTTCGGGAAGGGCAAGCACCGGGACCGGCCAAAGTCGGGTGCTTGCCTTTTTTTATTCTTCTTGGTCCTTTGATTCCTGGGCGGCTTTTCGTCTCTTGTGACGATTCTTCAACGCTTGTCGTATATCCTCGAATATCCGGGCCGCCGCCCATATGCCCAGCTTGTTCATTACCTGGAGTTCTTCCACGCCTACCTCAATGATATTACCGATGAGCTTGCTCCGTGTAAGGTCTCCCTTTTCTGCGAGTGTGTCGATCTGTGCCACCAGGTCTTTGTTGATCCAGATGGTTACTGCCTGCATGTCTCCTTTTTCTTTGGGCATGGTGTCACCTCCTGTTAGTGACTAATGTGTACATGAGAGTCTGTAGGCCTGTCAAGCACTTTTTTTTTGCTTTGATGAAAAAAAATGCATGCCGGCTCCGACGAGCCCTTTACAGGCTCATTCTCGCCGCCTGTGGTTCGTTGGATCGATATAATCATGCCATATTCTTGGATAATCGCTACTATTGACAAAACACATTAGAAGGATTATGAATTATAGTAAATGATGGACTTCTTTCTCACACCTAACAGACTGGCTAAATTGTTTTGTTGTGAACATTGTCAATGGACAAACGTTACCGGTGAATTATTTACCTAACAACGCTTCATGCCGGATAACATCCAAGGAAACTAAATGTCTTCGCAATTACCTATAAAGCTCACTGCGGAACCATTGATTGATGCAGTCTTTGAAATGCGATTTAAATCTTCTGTTGCTGCTTCTAACATATTACCTGGGATTTTTTTTAAGAATCTGGAAGGCGAGAAAAAAATTGAGCAATTAGGAGCAGCAAGTGTTCCTAAAGAAATTCGAGACAATGATTCAAATCTGCAGTACACACCTTTGACTAGAATTTTTTGGGGCAACTTTATCATTCTCATTGGAGATGCGAGCTTCGGGATTGCATGTAAATTACCATATCCGGGGTGGAATAATTTTAAGGAATTTATTCTGAAAGCTACACAAATCCTTGTTGATGTTGGCACTATCCAAAATGTTTATCGTTACTCAATGAAGTACGTGGATATTATTCCATCAGCTCGCTTGCAAGACCAGATATCATCAGTCAAGCTTAAAGTACAAATAGGTGAGCACAAACTGGAAAAAGAAAACATTCAAATTCGTATTGAAATACCACGAACCATATATATTCAGGCTGTTCAAATCATGTCATCAGTTAAAGCTGAATCAGTTGATAAGAAGATCATTTCTGAGGGATTGGTTATTGATATCGATACGATATGTAATTTGCAAGACGAGAAATTTGATGATTTTCTGACACGCCTAGAGGATAAGCTTGAAGATATTCATACTGCAAACAAAGAGATGTTCTTCAGTTGTCTTACAGCTGAAACACTAGAAAGACTGGGGCCAATTTATGAATGAATATCGCATTAATCATCTCTCGCGTACAATTGGATCAATTTTCATTGTCGCTGGTATCATGGCAGCTCAAACGCCCGTAACGTATGATCCGTATGTTAACTATAAGGAATTAAAGGAAAAAGTAGGAGCAAGTTGGTATAGATCACTCTCTAATACCCCAACTAATGATGCACATAAATATCTATTCACATATTCACATTATTCTGAAAACACTATTTTTGAGGAGAAAATATCTGAATTCTACCATAATCTACTTTCGAATCAGGAACCTTTGGGAAGAAAGTTTGAGAAAGTACTATATGAAAACATCGGGAAACTTTACGTGAACTAACATACAAGAGCCCAAGTATGGAGATAAATAGAGAAACAATTGAAGACTACATTCCATATTACTTAACCCAGGAGCAAAAAAATAATCTCATCAGGGCATTGGAGGGTTTCCCTGATAACTTTATGTACTATACTCGTTTGTACCCAGATGAAATCCTTCAGGGAGATGGCTGGAACTCGTTTGAGCTAATTGAATATAGCAGTAGAACATTGTGTAATGTTAGGGGAATAATTCTTTCTAATAGTTGCGATATTGATCCCGACAATGAAAGAGACTTGCCAGTCAACATAGTTTTCGCACCAATCATTCCGCTGAGTAGCTACATAGAGGTACTTGAGAATAGCGGAATATCAAGAACCGAAATCGATTCTAAACTTGATGCTATCCGCAAGCAGCACGTATACACTTTATTCTATTTGCCGCAAGGCATGGGATTGGATGATGAATACATAGCTTTGCTCGATGACATCCACTCTATGCCATTAGCGGTGTTCTTGGAAAAGAGCGAAAAAATAAAGTTGTTTACACTCTCGACAAGTGGTTTTTATCTTTTTTTATTGAAGCTGTCCATTCGTTTTTGTCGATTCCGGGAGGAAATATCGCGAAACTAACAATCAGTTGATTACCTGAAAAACCACCTTGCAATACTTCAGCTGTTTTTGGGTAAGCGTACGACCAACCCATATAGATGTATCTGAAGATATGCAGTACTGTGAGATCCGCCGGTGATTATTGTGCAGGTGGCAGGGGCTGTCCCCATTCTGTACCCGCTTTTTTCTAAAAAGAATTATCATAATAATTACATATTGTTGCAATCAGCCCTGTGGGTTCGATTCCCATGCACTTCCGCCATTTTATTAATAATATCATGCTAATATAGGCAAAGCATGCAAGCGCAGGTCAAGAACATCCATTAACGACGGCTCCTTAATACCCGGGACGTTTCAGGGACTTTCCCGCGTAAGCACCGGTTTCTTAGACATTACAAAATAACTGTTAGTAAAATAATCCTTGACTATTGAGCAGCACAGGTGTAATGTCACCAGCATGCTGCATATTTAATCCTTAAAGAAGTGCGGCAGAAAGTTGGATAGAGACATTTTGAAGTGCGAGGGATGGCCACCATGCTCTAATGTCTGGGTGGCTATTTTTTTACCTTGTCATCGTTTTGATCCGGCTGAGAAAATTTAAGAAAGGAGGATACAAGCGATGTCAGAAGGTAAAGTGAAATGGTTTAACGAAGGCAAAGGTTTCGGGTTTATCGAGAAGAGTGATGGCAGCGGTGATGTTTTTGTGCATTACAGCGCCATCCAGGCCGGTGGATTCAAGACCTTGACTGAAGGCCAGTCCGTGAGCTTCGATGTTGTAAAGGGCGCGAAAGGTCCATCAGCAGAGAATGTAAAAATCATCTAGGGTCTGCCAGATGAACAGAAGCAGGCACTCATTACATGAATATCATGTGTGAGTGCCTTTTTTTTACGGCAAAGATCAATCTCTGAACCGTCCCGCGTATGCTTTAACGGTCATCAAACACGCCCTCAAGGAGAGTTCGAGAATTCCTTTCGGATGAAGAGCGGTACGAGACCGGGGTCATTTTTTACTGACCGTGGTCGTAATTGTCAGGATAACCGCTGTCAATTATCACGAAAACTAATCCCTTTTTATCACGAAAATTGACCCACCCCGGATGTTGAACGCTCTTTTCCTGTTTGTCCTTGTTTCTGCCGTTACCGGCCGTTACGTTTTATTTCCCTTGAGTTTTCTTGTCCGGCAGCTTTTTCCCTGGATGAAAAAGGGGTAGCGGACTATCCGGGGCGGTTCACTGCCAGGACAAGCGTTTTTTAGTCAACAATTGACCAATTCCAAGAATCATGCAAGAACACAATTACATGCTTGAAATTTTGAACTTCCAAGTTCTCCCGGCACGATAACAGGAGGGGGATTTTGTAAGAAAAAAACCAAAGCAGGGTGAGCTCGAACAACCGGCGGTGCGGCAGGTGAACCGTGAGAGGCGCAGGGAGAACAGCAACCATTTTTTAAGATCCACGCACCTGGAACACGTGGGTAAACAAGCGGTTATGACGGGAAGAAAGAACAAAGTGTCGAATATGCGTACTCCGACGGATGAAATCCTGGAGAGCATCTCTGACGGTGTTTTTACGGTGGACATGGAATGGCGCGTCACGTCCTTCAACCGGGCAGCCGAAGAGATTACCGGGGTTCCGCGGGAGCAGGCCTTGGGCCGACTCTGCTCGGAGGTCTTCCGATCCAGTATGTGCGGGGCAGACTGCTCGCTTCAGAAAACCTTGAAGACGGGCAAACCTGTCATCGGAAAATCAGGATACATTATTGATGCCGACGGAAACCGCATTTCAATAAGCATCTCCACGGCGGTGCTTAGGGATGGCCGCGGCGAAGTCATCGGCGGGGCGGAGACCTTCCGGGACTTGTCGGAAATCGAAGCTCTGCGTCAGGAACTTGAGGGAAAATACCGTGTAGGTGATCTGTCAAGCCGAAGCCCCCTTATGCAGAAGGTGTTCGAGGTTCTACCCGCGATTGCCGCAAGCCCCAGCACCGTTCTTCTCCTTGGCGAAACGGGAACAGGCAAGGAGCTTGTTGCGAGGACGATTCATTCCCTCAGCCCGCGAAACCGTTCCCCCTTTGTGGCAGTCAATTGCGGGGCGCTGCCCGAAACGCTCCTTGAGTCGGAACTATTCGGCTACAAGGCTGGAGCCTTTACTGGCGCCAACCGTGACAAGCCCGGCCGTTTCGCCCTGGCCCGGGGAGGTACGTTGTTTCTCGATGAAATAGGCGAGATATCACCGGCCCTCCAGGTCCGGCTTCTCAGGGTACTTCAGGAGCGAACCTTTGAGCCCCTTGGATCAACCAGATCCGAAAAAGCTGATGTTCGCGTGATTGTGGCGACCAATAGGGATCTCGCGGCCAGGATGAATCAGGGTCTTTTCCGGGAGGACCTCTATTATCGTGTGAACGTGGTACGTCTTGAATTGCCCCCGCTTCGCCGGCGAAAAGAAGATATTCCTCTCCTGGCGGCCCAGTTTGTCGCGCGATTTAACAGGCTGCAGCAAAAGTCAGTGCAGGGTGTGACACCGGAAGCCTTCTCGCTTTTCATGGCCCATGACTGGCCCGGAAATATCAGGGAGCTGGAGAATGTCATTGAGCGGGCCTTTATTTTACGAGGCGACGGTCACATCGGGATTGAACAGTTGCCTGAAGAATTGACGAAGCGAGGTTCAAAGGTGGGCATTGATCAGAATATCAGGTCCGCCCACGAAATCCTCGACACCCAGGCTATCAAGGCCGCTTTGTAAAAAAACGGCTTCAACCGCCTCGCGGCGGCACGGGAACTTGGTATCCATAAAACCACACTCTTCCGCAGAATGAAGAGGCTTGGCATGACCCTTCCGGAAAAGGACGGCCGATCTTCACGAAAGAATAAGAGTAGCATCAATGCGCCTGAGCTGGCATAAGCAGTAGCTATATCGCAACCTACCAATCCCGGTCACATACTTTCCATTCAATTTATATACAATAATATCGAGACGTTATAAAAATTGCTATGATGGTGGCGCTTTGGCACCAGTATTGCTGTGTTATGGGGCAAAGGACAAAAAGGCCCGGAGAATGAGAACAGCATTCAGTTGTTGCCGGTGATCTGGGCGAGGCAATAAGCGCCTGGATGGCGAACAGTCTCGAGCGGGATGTTTTCGCAATGCCGGGATACGCCAATCCCGTTCCAGGAAGAAACTATGGAATGGGCTTCGGCAGAGAACGTGGAACCCGGGGAAGAGGATTTGGAGGAGCAGGATTCCGATGGCGAGACATGGTCACTGCCGGCGTTTTCCCCGGCTGGGGTAGCTTCGGCCGTTACGCGGCGCCTTACGGCCATGCGGCTCCATATCAGGAACCGGAACCTGAGATGGAAAAACAGGCGCTCAGGAACCAGGCGGATGTCCTGCAGGTCGAACTGGAAAGCATAAGGAAGCGTCTTGCCGAGCTTGAAGCCGGAAACGCGACGGACTGATAATCTCGAAACTTTTTAGATGAACGGCTTAACCTTCGTGTAGTTGTATGTTGTGAGGATGAGCTGCCGCGCCCTTTCCATGAAGATGGCGCGGTCATTCATAAATGAACCACAGATGCACGTGAGGAGGCATGTACAGGTGAAAATAGCATTTACATCATCAGGTGACGATCTTAAGGCTCCGCTGGACTGACGTTTCGGTCGGGCGGCGAAGTTTCTGGTATATGACATGGAAAGTGACGCCTTCGAAGTGATAGACAACCGGCAGAATCTTAACGCGGCCCAAGGGGCCGGAATTCAATCGGCGCAAACAGTTGCGGGGACGGGCGCGAAGGCTCTCGTTACGGGTCACTGCGGTCCGAAGGCATTTCGTGTTCTTACGGCGGCTGGGATTGCAGTTTTCAACACCAGCGCCGGGACGGTAGCCGAGGCGCTGGAAGAATACCGGTCAGGACGTCTGGAGGAGGCAAAGGCTCCCGACGTGGAAGGGCACTGGGCATGATCGAAGGGGCCTCGGCAGGCGCTGACTCATGCGGCAGCTGTTCCGACCGGGATTGCTCTACCTCCCAGCGGAAGGATGGTGAAAGCGACCGGGATTTTCAGGAAAGGCAAAAATTGGAGTCACGGCTATGCCGCATAAGGCACAAGGTGGTTGTGCTCTCAGGCAAGGGAGGCGTAGGCAAAAGTACAGTGGCTGTGAATCTGGCAACTACTCTCATGCTGTCGGGGAAAAAAGTCGGTCTTCTCGATGTTGATATACATGGTCCGAGCATTCCAACCATGCCGGGTCTGGATGGCGCGACGATCAAAAGTTGCGAAGAAGGATTTCTCCCTGTTGACGTTGGAGGCATGAAGGTAATGTCCCTTGGACTGCTGCTTCGGAATCCCGATGACGCGGTTATCTGGCGTGGTCCGATGAAAATGGGTGTTATCAAGCAATTTCTTATGGATGTGGTTTGGGAGGATCTGGATTACCTCGTAATAGATTCTCCTCCCGGGACAGGTGACGAACCTCTTTCGGTCTGCCAGATAATAGGACAACTTGACGGAGCCGTCGTTGTCACCACCCCCCAGAAGCTCTCGGCGGTGGACGTCCGAAAATCCATTACTTTTTGCCGTCAGCTCAACGTACCGTTACTTGGGGTTGTGGAGAACATGAGCGGCTTCATTTGTCCGAAGTGTGGTGAAGTAACGCATATCCTTAGTTCCGGCGCCGGAAAAAGTATCGCCGAGGACATGGGCGTGCCATTTCTCGGTTCCATTCCCATGGATTCGGAGGTTGCTGAAGCCGCCGACAAAGGGCGTGTTTTTGTTCGGCACTACGCCTCGAATCCAACAGCAGGCATCATGGCAGCCATAATGAGTCCCATATTGGCACTGGACGAGAAGGACGTTTTGGAAAAACCAGTTGAGACGGGAATTGAAAAGGAGGACAAACATATGCGGATTGCGATTCCCATGGCAAAGGGCAAACTTTCCATGCATTTCGGGCACTGTGAACAGTTTGCTCTTATCGATGTCGATCCGGTAGAGAAAAAAATCATCGGGCGGGAAGACGTGGAAGCTCCCCCTCACCAGCCTGGGCTTCTGCCACCATGGCTGGCGGAGCGGGGAGCCAACCTTATAATAGCCGGAGGCATGGGCCAGCGGGCCCAAGGCCTTTTCACAGAACAGGGCATCGACGTGGTGGTCGGCGCTCCACCTGAAACGCCGGAGCGGTTGGTGGGCGATTACATGGCAGGAACGCTCCGGACAGGCGACAATATCTGTGACCACTGAGACTCGTGCTCACGCTCATGGTCAAATACCATTCGAACCGCCCTCTCTCTGACTTCAGGGGAATACCTGCTTTGTGCTTTCATGACTCCACCCTCTCACAGAATGAAGTCTCCGGCAATCCCGGGGCGGTTCATGCCATAAATCCAATAAGTATAAGAATTAGAAGCGTTGACACACTATGATAAATTTGTGATAAGAGCGTGCTTGGGTCCTTAGTAAACAAAGGAAACAAATGGAATTAATAGAACTTATGGAATTGCGATATGCTTATTATATTAAAGGGTTGCTTTATACGCTCGAGTGCGAACAGATAAAGTTACTGCAGGGTCAACTGAGAGGGAGGGGTTACATTGCAGATATTATTAAGGGAATTGGCTGCCAAGTTTAATTATGTGTTGCGTAAAACACTTGACCGCTTTCTCGCGACCTGCGCCTATAGCGTGCTTCAGAACATGGATATAATTGCCACTGTTGAATCTGTGAAACTCACTTTGGAATTTGAGAGGGAACATTTTAAAAATGTGCCGGACTTCAAAACGCGAGAAAAGCTCTTTTCATACTGTTTTAACAAAAACATTCCCGATGGTCTTTGCCTTGAGTTCGGTGTTTACAAGGGGGATTCAATAAATTTGCTGGCCAAGCTGCAACGGGAAAGACATTTTTTCGGCTTTGATTCTTTTGTCGGATTGCCCGAAACCTGGACTATGGGAAGCCGGTCAGGAGCATTTGACACGGGGGGCCGTCTTCCAAAGGTGAGGGGCAACGTCACTTTAATCAAGGGTTTTTTTGACCAGACATTGCCCCTTTTTGTTAAGGATCATGCGGGCGAAAAAGTTGCCTTCATTCACAATGACAGCGACCTTTACAGCTCCACGGTGACAATACTTGAGGGTTTGAGGGAGATGATTGTAACCGGGACAATCATTGTTTTCGATGAGTACTATAACTACCCTGGATGGGTAGAACATGAATACAAGGCATTTATGGAGTTTACTGAGAGGCATCAAATTGAATTCTGCTATATAGGGTATATTCGTAAAGGCACCCAGGTGGCAGTTGAAATCCTCTAATTAGTTGCTTCCTGATCATGATTCTGGGATCTGCGAGTGACTAGATTTTTCTTATTCATCGCGGTGGAGGACGGTTATTGGCTTACCAGCGACGCCAGCGTAAAAAACGATTATTTCGGATGTTTCGGAGCCCTTGTTTGTTCCGTAGTGCCAGGTGTCCACAACTTCCACGATGGCTTCCCCCGACTTCAGATTAAGTATTGACCCCTCATCAGTCACTACCGTCAATTCTCCGCGCAGGAGCACTCCCGCGTTAATCACCGGATGGGAATGCATTGGCAGAACGGCGCCGGGGGGGATTTCTATTCTCAGGATTGTAATTTCCGGCGTGTCCGCCGGATAGGGGGGCAGCGGCGAGCCGTTCCAGCTTTCGCTGGTTTTTGACAACACATGAGTGACGACAGTTTCTCCCTCGCCGGCCCAGGCGTTTCCTGTCAGCAACAGAATCAGGCAAAACCCCGCAATAAGCCTTTTCATTTCCTTCTCCCAATTAAAACGGTATGGATGTCATAAGATAGAGGGAATCAAAACCATCGTTTTTTGAGTACAGACCGGCGTTGGAAATGTGCCGGTAACGTAAAGAAAGAATCAGGGGCTTTCCATTCCAGGAAAATCCATATCCGGCTCCCGCCATGGGGCTGAAAATCATGGAGCCTCCCAGATCCCTGTGCCCGATTGAAAGCCGGCTTATGTAATTAAGGCCCGCTCCTCCCTCTATAAAGGGTCCTTTTTCATAGGGAAAGAGGAATAATCGAATCATAGGAGCTATACCGGCCAGGACGGTCATCTTTCCATTGTAATAGATTGCCTCGAAGTTGCCTTCAAGGCGGAACTGAATCGATGGTTCATTATTTGTGGTCCATTTCAAGGCTGGAGTTATCAGCACCTGCCTTGAATTAATCCCTTCGTTAAGGGAAGACCCCGCTCCGACGGTGATTTCATAAGCGGCATCCGCACCGAAGGCTGTGGATGAAAGTGAGGCTATGAATGCTAGAAGAAACATCACGACATACATTGAGCGTGACCCGGCAGTTTTCACTGAGCCTCCTTATTTGCTGGAACAATGGATTTTAAAGATGTCGGAATGTATAATGTATCGAGAAATCATTTTCAAGCATTTATGAGGGATTTTAAATCTTTTTTAAGGGGTGTGATGTGAATGGAAGAATCTTTCTGCTCTGATCGCCTCAAATGGGTATGGTTCCGTGTTGGCTTCTTGTCTTAAAGGAGTTCCTGGTATAATTACAGGAACCGTTCAATGGGTGGTCGCGAAAATGCCGCGGATCAAGGGTTGTATTTTTTTGCTGCATGTAATCAATCCGGATTTATTCCTGATGCTATGCAAGCATTGAGCAACAAAGGAGTTTATATGAAAAAAGGCAAAGGAAAGCTGACCATGGCATTCGGTGCTTACGGAACATTGAGACATCTAAGAGTAGCCTTTCTTGTTTTTATACTCATGCTAATTACCTGCGTACCGTCAATGGGTGAGACGGCATATTGCGGTGAATTCGTGAAAGAATTCGAATGCTTCCAGCCCGTTGAGGACAAGCGGGATGCCGTTCGATGTTTCAATGTTTATTTTGATGAGAAACTGAAGATACTTCAGGAACAGCGGGGCGTCATGCCACAAACCATCGAGAAACTGATTCAAAGAGTTTCAGAAGACCAAATATTTATGAGCGGGGAAGGCTATTACATCAACCGTGACGGAGAAGGTTCACCCTACTTTATTAAAAATGGAGTTATTTACATCGACTTTGACTGATTCGATTTCCCGCCTCTTCCAATCGATTAAGCCTGCAATATGATTCTCAAAGCGAAGAATCATATATGTATCGGCGTCATTCTGTTTGCTTCCAGATAAATGGCTGCCGTAGGAGGCGCGGGTTTCTTTTTACTTCCTGGCAAATGCGATAAGCGATTTTCTTAAGGAGGGAATGGCATCTCTAAGTGCCGTCCCAAGTGAACGGATACGGTCCAGTCCCGTTCTATAGCGCCGGGACTTCAGAAACCGCACTTCAATATCCCTGAAACCGGCTTCCCGGAGCAGAAGCTCCATTTCCGCCTTGGTAAATTCACGATTGTGTCTCTCAGGGTAGTATTCCCGGCCCTTGTAAACTACCGGTTTCGCGTAGAGATAGTGCTGGTGGTAGTCGAAAGTAATGTTTTTCCCCCTCAGCATGCGGCTTCTATTGCGAAAACAGACGGCGTTCGGAACATCGATTTCCAGGATGCCTCCAGTTTTTAAAACACGCTTCATTTCCAATACCGGGGACAGGTGTGAGTGGGTGAAGTGTTCAAGAGCCTGGCAGCAGGTCACGGCATCAATGGATTCCATGTCGAAGGGAAACGTGTCCGCCTCTATATTGCAGATAGAAAAAGGAATACCGTGCCTGCGGTAGAGATCATCGGCACTGTGATCTACAATATCGACGGCGTGGACTTCGTGACCAAGCATTTTCAGAAGAGCCATCAAAAGTCCGTTTCCAGAGCCGGCATCAAGGACGCGAGGCGATTCCCGTAGAGCCATAGCGATGTCGCAGAAGCGGCCAATGGATCCACGAAAGTTGTCTTCCAGGTGATCAAGGCTCATGTCGTAAAATTCCCCGGAATTGCGCTTCCGAAGAGCAAACTCCATAATGTCTGCTTTTGAAAGACTGTGAACTGCCGCCACCTTGGGTGAGCCTCCATAATTTGTGTCTTCTTCGGCGGTGAGTTTCACCGACAGGCAACACTATGCAACAGTTGATACCAGATATTGCTCTGATTTACCACATTGACTCCGTGGTTTTCATGCACCGGAGGCATGGCGCAGCTAAAAAAATTAGGCTTTTGATGATTAAGCAGTAGTACAGCCATAAACCCTAATTTATGGGTGTGGGTGTATTATGAATAAAAATACCCACAAGTATATGTATTACAGGATAAATGAGATGTTCTTCCGGCCGGCGAGCCGGAATAATGAGAGAGACTGATTTTTTACATGAGTCCGGGGAGCCAGAGGGCGATCCCGGGGAAGGGAATAAGAAGAAGAACGGCGATGATAAGCGCCAGGAGAAGGGGAAGAACTCCCCTGAATATGGTCTGAAGAGGCACGTCTCTCGCGACACCGCTGACAACATATACATTGATTCCCACGGGCGGCGTTATTACGCCTATCTGCGTTACCAGAACAATGACGACGCCGAACCATATGGGATCGTATTGAAGCGACATGATAACGGGATAAAAAATAGGAACCGTGAGCATAATAAGGGCCAGGGAGTCAATAAAGCACCCTCCTATAAAGTAGACCATGAGAATCAGCATGATAACAGCCCATGGTGGTAGTGCTAAAGAAGATATCAAGTTTGCGATGTCGAAGGGAATTCTGGTGATTGCCAGGAAATGGCCGAAAACTGTGGCGCCGGCGACAATTAGAAGGATCATGCAGGATATACGGGTGGTTTCCATGAGAGATTCCACGAAGCCCTTCCAGGTTAACTGGCGCTTGATAAGGGACAGTATAATCGTTCCCAGGGCTCCAACGCCGCCTGCTTCGGTGGGCGTGAAGATACCCGCAAAAAGTCCCCCCATGACCATGACGAAAAGGATAATAGCTTCCGCGAGTCCTGATAGAGCGGTAATTTTTTCCCGGACTGACGTTTTGGGCCCCGGTGGACCAAGGTCAGGCTTGATTCGGGTCCAGATGGCAATGGTGGCGATAAACAATGCAGTGAGAATGATTCCCGGAATTATGCCGGCCATAAAGAGCTTGCCGATGGACTGCTGCGTCATGACACCATAGACGATGAATATGACGCTGGGGGGAATAAGAATTCCCAGGCTTCCCCCTGCTGCTACAACTCCGGTTGCCAGTTCGGGTTTATAGTTGAACCGCTTCATCTCCGGCAGGGTGACGGCTCCCATGGTCGCTGCCGTGGCGTTTGTGGAACCGCATATGGCAGAAAAACCTGCACAAGCCCCAATGGTGGCCATGGCCAGGCCTCCAGGCTGGTTGCCAAGAAACACGTAGGCGGCGTCGAAAAGACGCTTGCTTATCCCTGAATGGAAAGCAACCTGTCCCATAAGGACAAAGAGAGGAACTACGGTGAGGCTATGAGATCCGAAGACAGTGTAGAAATCCTTTACTACGAGACTCATGGCGGCATCGAAGTTAATAACCCAGCCAAAGCCGATGAAGCCTATGATTGTCATGACAAAAGCCACGGGCATGCGCGAAAAAATCAGTACGAAAAGTGAGATAATGCCGATGATTCCTATTGTCGTTGGGGTCATAGCTTCGCGACCCTCCTGACAGACGTGTAGAATTGAAAGGCAAGGATTACACACAGGAATCCGCATCCTACGGTTAATCCGAGAACAAAGGGATACACTGGAATCTTGAGAGTCATTGACACTTCGCCGGTACTTCTCATGTAAAGGCTGTAAAGGGCTGTCTGCCAGGTTATGATCAGGAAGAGAATAAACGCAACCAGCGAATTGAGGGCATCAATGGCATGCCTTATTTTTCTTGGCAGTTTTTCAACGAGAAATTCTACGGCGATGTGGCTTTTCGTGACGGTCGTGTAGGACAGAGACAGAGACACGGCCAGTGTTGCAAGAAATCCCACAAGGTCATAAGCTCCCGGGATCGGGGAGCGGAAAAAACGCAATACCACGTCGGCGGACACGAGAAGCATCATCGACGTAACGGCTCCCGCAGCCACCCAGTTGACTGCCTGGGCGGCCCTGAACAGGATTTGTTCCTGTCTTACCATGTTTTACTCCCGCCCAGGCGAACCACATATTCCCCAAGGGTATATTAAACTATGGCTAATTCCGGTGTTTCTCCAGGAGCTTCTGTACTTCGGACAGCGCGGCTTCACCGGGTACACCCTGGCTTTGAGTGTTTGCAACGTATTCGTCAAGGATGGGCTTCACGGCCTCAGTCCAACGGGCGCTTTCTCCTCCCGAAAGAGGAATTATTTCGTTCCCCAGTTCCAGTGTATAGGCCCGTCCCTCATCATCGTCTTTGTCCCATACGGCCCCATGGCGTTCAATCCATTCGGCGCTCACTTCCTCGAAAATCTTCTGAATATCGGCCGGGAGCGCGTTCCACTTTCTCAGGTTCATGACCACGAACATGGCCGTGGTATATCCTATGGAGG